>JABHFC010000119.1 GCA_018676275.1 Gammaproteobacteria bacterium
CTGGTACCGTTTTAAGGGGGCAGGTCAGGTGGCAATATCACTGGATTCATGGCTTTCACTGTTAAAGACGATGCCATACTGAATTTAAATAACGATGTCACTGCCACCACCCTGACCGTCGGTGAGGGTGTCAGTGGTAAATTGAATGTTGGCGGTAACAGCCCCACCCTAACCGGCGCCTTGACGACGGCAGCGGGTGCTACATTTAAAACAACCATCACTGGTGCCGCGGCAAACGCCGCTGGTAGTCTAACGGTGAGCGGTGCATCAACGATAGATAATAGTCTGGCTGTTTTCGTGGAAACGGGTGCTGTAAGTCTCGTAGATGGAACGAGTTATAAGATTATTGACAGTGCCTCGGGCTCGACCGGCACAATCGCTAATATAAGCGATGATAATCTGAGTTTTGATTTCATGACCGATCTGACTAATGGTGATTTGACCATCACAGTAGACGCGATCACTGATCTGGTCGTACTGGATGGCGAGACCCTGGTAAGTGCAACAGACGCTAACCTGACCTCAATTACTGTTGGTGAGGGTGTTTCGGGGATTATCAATCAGACAGGCGGGACAGTCACGATGTCCACCCTGACGCTCAATGCAGGTGGAACATTAACGCAGTCCGATACCGGTATATTTAATGCAACTGATGTGACTCTCGGAGCGGGTGCAACAATTCAGGGCACTGGCGCATTGACGGTAAGCGGTATTTTGAATTTGATGGCTGGCGGCAGTATTAGCTCAACAAGTATATTAAGCGGCGGCAGTGTGAAGGTGGGTTCAAATAGCAGCTCCGCTACTGGTAGTTTTAACCTTGCAGCTGGCGCCACGTTTTACACGACAGTAAATAGCGGTGAAACGAACGATGCGGGAAGTCTCGTGGTCAATGGCGATGCCAATGTATCTGCTGATGCTATTGTCATGGTCGAGGTTTCTGAGAATGCAGTAGTTGGCACAGACACGTCTTATGTGATTATTGATGCCACTGGTGGCGATATTAATGCGCCAACCATGGTTATCGATGATAATGACGATCTGACCTTCAGGGCCTCTGTAGATGGAACTAATTTGCTAATCACGGCCAGCCTTGGCAATGAGTTAGAAGCTTTAATCGATGAACTCTCTGACGAACTGGACACCCTGTCTGCTACTGCAGAAGCAGTGTTGACGCCACTGGCGGCATTGGTAGATGCTGATCCGGAATTAGCCGCTGCCCTGGCTGCTGTGACTACAGTGGCAGAGTTTGAAGAAGTACTCTCATCATTAGCACCAGATGTAAGTGCCGCGGTACAAACGGCGACACAAACCGCCGGTCGCTCCGCGGTGGTTACTATTCTGAATCGTTTGACTGCTCTGAGGACGGGCTTTGGCGGGATAACCGGGCTTGCTGCCGGAGACCAATTCAGTGATGTTACCTCGTGGGTTCAGGCTTTTGGCTCCACCGCCGATCAAAATGACAGGGGCGGGATAGCAGGTTTTGATATAGATAGTCGTGGTATCACTTTTGGTATAGATAGTGCGGTAACTTCAAATCTACGACTTGGTGGTGCCTTTAGTTATTCATCAACAGATGTAGACACCAAGGGTTTCAACAACAACACCGATATTGACACCTATCAGGGCACCTTATATGGCAGCTTAAATCATCCTGGTTGGTATCTCGATGGCAGTTTATCCTACGCGTGGAGTAATTCTGAGGGGAGGCGGAATATTGCATTTGGTGCATTAAACCGAACCGCACTGGCGGATTATGATAGTAACCAGTTTATAGCCCAGGCGACCTACGGGAGAGATATCCGTCTCGATAACGATATTATTATTAACCCCTATGTCGGACTCGAGTATGTCAACCTGGATACGGAAGATTATACGGAAACAGGGGCTGGAACACTTAATTTGGCTGTGGCCTCTGCCGATACTTCTGCTCTTAAATCTACAGTGGGTGTCTCAATAAGGAAGGCCTTCGAGAGTGGTGAAGACTACACAATCATGCCGGAAGCTCATATTGGATGGCGTTACGACTTTCTTGATGAGGCACAAACTAACAGTTCGAATTTTACTGGCGGCGGAACTGCATTTAATACGCAGGGGCTAAACCCGGCAGACAGCAGTTTTAACATCGGCGGTGCCCTGTCTGTCTATTCGAGTGGTAACACTGAGTTTCAGATGAAATATGATTTTGAAACCAGGTCAGATTATGATGCACATGCTGGTTTTCTGGTATTTCGTTATAAATTCTAAATATCTTTACTTTTTATAACTAAAAAGCCCCGTTGTTGGGGCTTTTTACTTTGTGCACAATGCAAGTATGAATCAGGCAACATTATTCCCTTTCCTATATTTTTTGTTTTTTATAAGCGGCTGCGGTGGCATACAGGAAAGATCTGATGCAGCCACTTCGTTGGCAGCAGCTAATACCTTTGAGAAAACTATAATTAAGACAGACAGCTTTCGCTTACTCACTTATCAGCGTATTAATAATAAAAGTGAAACTGCGTCAATATATATAGAAGGTGATGGCTATGCTTTCGCCGGACGTCATCGGGTCTCACCGAACCCGACGCCGAAAAACCCTGTAAGTCTGAAGTTGGCGATTCAGGACAAATCACCAAGGGTATTTTATATCGCCCGCCCCTGTCAGTTTGTGCCACTGAAACATGAACCTCTTTGCTCACCCGAATATTGGACGACAAAACGCTATGCCCCTGAAATAGTCGAAGCAATTAACTCTGCAATTGATCAATTAATAAAAAAGGAAAATATTAGCAAGATTAGATTAGTTGGTTATTCAGGTGGAGGCACAATTGCAGCATTAATCGCTGCGCGTCGAACGGATGTGCAAGACCTTCGCACGATAGCAGGCAATCTTGATATCAGAGCATTCGTACTTGAACACGATGTTACTCCTCTAAGTGGTTCATTGAACCCAACCGCTTTTGCAAAATCCTTAGCATCTGTTCCGCAACGTCACTTCATTGGTAACGAGGACAAGATCGTTACACAAAATATTACAAAAAGTTATGTCACCGCTTTACGTCAATTTGACTCGAAAATGTCTTGTATAGAGATACGAATTATCGAAAAAGTCTCCCATGCCAAAGGATGGGAAGATGTATGGCGCGACATACACCAGGAATTAGTTGCCTGTAAATGAACATCGTTACTCGTATCGGTCTGGCACTTGGGCTGTTATTACTAATCTCTCTGATTATTTGGCAGGGTGCTCTCGAAGTTATCCAGTTATTACTCAGTTCTGGTTGGAGTCTACTCTGGTTACCACTGGTATGGTGTCCGACTTTCATCCCTGCAACTCAGGGCTGGCGTATGTTATTCAGTTCGACGCAATCGCCCTCTTTCAAACATGCTCTGTTAGCAATGTGGATGGGCCGGGCGGTTAATAACCTGCTGCCTGTTGCCACCATTGGTGGCGAAATCGCCAAGGCCCGTCTGGTTAGTATCTGGGGAGTAAAAGGCATAAATGCCGCGGCTTCAGTGATGGTCGATAAGGTTATACAGGCTATATCTGTTGCACTTTGGGGACTCATTGGCGTTTGTAGCATGCTTTATTTAAGCGATAACAATGAGCTTGCGATTTATGCATTTGGCGGCTTTGTTGTACTGGCGCTTTGCGCAGTTGGCTTCCTGTTTGTACAAAAGGCAGGATTACTCGGTTTCCTGGCTAAAATTGGCGGCAAGTTGATAAAAACCGATGGCTGGGATGATATCCATTTTAATGCCAGGGAAATCGACGCTGCTGTTGTCGAGATATACACCAACAAAGCCCATATCTTCCTGGCAATCGTTTATCGAACTATAGCTCTGAGCTGGATGACAACTGAAGTGTGGTTAGCCTGTTATCTGCTGGGTCACCCCATCAGCATTCTTGAAGCCATCATGTTAAAAAGCCTGACTTCCACTTTAAGTGATGTAGCTTTTGTCATTCCCAATGCCTACGGTATTCAGGAAGGAGCCTTTATCCTGATCGGTACACTGGTCGGTCTTGATGCAAATACTGCATTGGCGGTCTCGCTCGCCATCCGTATTCGCGACGTGGTTTTCGATCCTGCTGGACTAATGACGCTTCATCAGATTGAAAGCAGGCAATTCTCCAAACGTAAACTGGAGAAACAGCCTGACTCGGAAGAGAAAGTTCTTTGAGACCCCGGACTGACAAAACTAAACATTTTTCTATCAGAAGCTTATTTGTCATAATGTCGATCAATTATTCAAACAGCTGTCGTCGATGAGCGAATCCAGTAGTACTCACCCAAGTCAGGCCGATTACGCCTACCAGGAACATATTCTGCAGGGCGTTTCGCGTACTTTTGCTCTGACAATTCCGCAACTTCCCACAGATTTGTCCGGCGTCGTAAGTAATGCCTATTTACTTTGTCGTATCGCCGATACGATTGAAGATGACAAGGACATGAGTTTTGAGCAAAAAAAGATATTTGCTGATCGATTCATCAATGTTGTCGCGGCAAAGGAAGATTCAGACTCTTTCGCACGGGAATTACATCCTCTCTTATCGCCGGCTTCATCTGCAGATGAACGTGACCTGATTGAAAATACGGCCCCGGTAATACGCATTACACACGAATTCAATCCCCGACAACGTCAGGCACTGGAACGCTGCGTGAAAATCATGTCTGAGGGCATGGCACGTTACCAGGAATCAAATGTGCAAAATGGCTTAAAGGATCAAGCAGACATGGATAACTATTGTTACCACGTCGCTGGCGTCGTTGGTGAGATGTTGACAGAATTATTTTGTAACCATTCAGAGGAAATCAATCGCCACCACGAAGTTATGATGAACCTGGCAGTTTCTTTTGGTCAGGGTTTGCAAATGACAAATATTTTGAAAGATATTTGGGAAGATCAAAATCGCAACATGTGCTGGTTACCTCGCGATGTTTTTGAAAAATATGGTCTGGACCTGAGCCACCTGGAAGACGGAAAACAAACACCTGGTTTCGAAAAAGCATTACAACAACTTATCGGTGTTGCTCATTCTCACCTCGCTAATGCTCTTCGCTATACCCTGCTTATCCCAAGCCACGAAGTGGGTATTCGTCGCTTTTGTTTATGGGCCCTGGGTATGGCCGTACTTACCTTGCGCAAAATTAATAATAACCCTGAATTCAATGCGGGACAGCAGGTGAAAATCTCACGGCGCAGTGTGAAAGCAACCATTATCTTCACTAACCTGCTCACGCGTAATGATGCGCTGTTAAATTTGTTATTCAAACTTACTGCAAGCGGTTTGCCCAAAGAAAAACTGGCTGGCAAATTTGCCCAGGCAGATATCTCTGCTTGATAAATTGGATCACTACTAATCGCGGGATGGAATTGCTTTGAGCAAAACAGGTATTGTCACCGCACTTCGTAGTGAAATGAACTGTCTAACACAGAGCAGACCTGAACCGAACGTAGCCACTAAAATAAATGAACAATTGCTGTTAGTACTCAGTGGTATGGGATCAGAAAATGTTGCTGCGGCAATTGACGTATTATTGGCAGAAAAAGTTGAAGGCCTGGTTAGTTTTGGCACCGCAGGTGCACTTGGCAATGATTTAAAATCCGGTGACATTGTTATTCCGGCTAACATTGTTAACGCCAATGATGAGCACC
>JABHFC010000120.1 GCA_018676275.1 Gammaproteobacteria bacterium
AAGTGGTATTGACGGATCTGCCTCTATGGGAACCCACAAAACCCGGTTTAATTTTCGTTTTACAGCTGAATTATCCCAGCTATCACCAATATGCCCATGCAACGAGACAGTGCAGACGTAGGTCGTTTCTTTAGGTTTCCCCCGCTGGTCAAGCGGCAGGGTTTTTAACTCTACACCTATATGCTGAAAATCAGGTTCCGGCAAAGATGAGGCTGTTGCTCCCAGATATATTTCGATCATTTCACCTACCCAGCCTTTGGCATGCTTTTGATCAGAAGGAACTTGCAAGCCAAGCTCAGATGCAATCTGTTGCAAAGACCTGCCAGTTAAACTATTAGCGTTTATAATTAACTCTTCTTCAGTTTGCGGAGCCTTTGCGAAAGTAGTAGTTGCCAATGTGAGATCTAGGGTCTGTTTATCTTTCATATTCGTCACTGCTAGTGGCTATTTTTGTTTTCAGCAAGGCAGAAGGAGCGCAATGTAGTCACTCTACATAAGCGACTGATAACGTAGCTGAAGGCAAAAAGAGTCCTAGCCCTTCGGGTTGAGCCTGAAAAAGCGCCACTCGGCGGGGCTCGTCGCTCATTTGGAATGACCAAACTACTCTCCTCGCGCCTTGATTGGCGCTTTTTCAGACTCAACAGTGGCGAAAATGAAAGATAAACAGACCCTAGTTAATTTTAAGGGATTCAGTGATGGATTTCTGCAGACATTCCAGCTTGATTTCATCGGTAATAATCTGGTTATTCTCATCCGTAACAAAAAAAATGTCTTCAACACGCTCACCGTAGGTTGCGATTTTTGCTCCTTGTAAAGTTACTCCACAAAACTCCATAGCCATGCCAACGCTTGATAATACCCCGGGTCTATCGGTGGTGCTTACTTCCATTATCGTACGCGAATTATTTTCATCATGACTAAAAAATATTCTTGTAGGTATTGGAAAGTTCTTCAATTTACTGGATCGTACTCGTGAAGACTTCTTTAATGGTTTATCCAGTGCTGATAGTTGCTGCACTAAAGCGTTTTTAATTTCCCTGATTCTGTCTTTGCCCTTTACCGGAGCTCCACCTCTCTCAAGTACAATAAAGGTATCCAGAGTATGGTCATTTTTGGAGGTAACGATTCTTGCATCAAGAACATTAAGTCCGAGGTTGTCAAGTGTAAGCGTTGTACGCGAAAATAAATTCTTTGTATCTTTTGTGTATATAAATATTTCAGAAGCACCGCGGAAGGTAAGTTCCCGAATAGCAATGAGAGGAAATTTCACCATGTTTGATTTTGTAATAGCCTTGGTATGCCAGGCAATTTCATCTGGAGAATATCGAATAAAGTAATCCTCACCGAGTGATTCCCATAATTGTTCGGGTTTTTTATTCAAACCGGATTGGCCCTTAATTAGTTCAAGGGATGCTTTTTTTGTTTCTTCAATTCGTTCAGCTTTATCTATCGGGTTTTCAAGTCCGCGTCGTATTGCAAGATTTGTTTTATTGTAAAGATCAGCGATCAATGCATCTTTCCAGCTATTCCATAGCTGCGGATTGGTCCCGCAAATATCAGCTACTGTTAATAGATAGAGATAATTAAGATGCATGATGTCGCCAACTTTGGATGCAAAATTATTGATCACTTCCGGATCACTAATATCCATTCGTTGGGCGGTTTTTGCCATAAGCAGATGACTGCGTACCAGCCAGGCAACCAGCCGGCTATCAAACTCAGGTAATTTATGATTTCGACAGAATTTAAGGGCATCTTCCGCGCCTAACTCCGCATGACTACCCCCTCGACCTTTAGCAATATCGTGAAACATTCCTGCGAGATAAAGCAATTCCTGCTTTGGTATTTCTTTTAAGACTTGCTGACAAAGGGGGAATTTTTCTGAATATTCGTCTTGTTCAAACAAGCGCATATTCCTGACCACAAACAGGGTATGTTCATCTACAGTGTAGACATGGAAAAGATCAAACTGCATCAATCCTTCAATAATTGAAAACTCCGGCAGATAAGCAGACAACACCCCGTATCGATGCATACGTCTAAGTTCATGACCTACTCTGCGGGGCTGGCGCATAATTTCAAGAAACAGGCTTTGGTTACGCAGATCATTGCGATAGTTCTCATCAATGAGTTCAATTGATTCCCGGATCAAACGAATGGTGCTTGCGCGGACACCCTTTATATTTTTGTTTTGTTGTAGTAACAAAAATAATTCAAGCAGGGCCGATGGCCAACGTTTAAAGACACGGTCATGACTGACTTCAATAAAATCATTTCGTATTTGAAAGCGTTTGTTGATAGGTTTGATTTTTTCCTTACGTCTTGCGTAAAGGATCGCCTCCTGGAAATGTTGCAATAACATTTCATTGAGTCTGGACAGTTCTCTAACTGTGCGATGGTAGACCTTCATAAACTGCTCGACACCGCTGTTGTCTTTCGTGTCGTAACCGAATGCTTTTGCAACATTACGTTGATGATCAAATAGAAGCCGGTCATCATGACGTCCCGTTTGTGTGTGTAATGCAAATCGGACACGCCATAGAAACTCCCGCCCGGCAGCAAGGGAGTTATATTCATCCTGGGTAAGAAATTTATGAGTAACCAGTTCGCTCAGGCGTTGAGCTGAAAAATGACGTTTGGCAACCCAGTCCACCATTTGTATATCGCGCAGGCCTCCCGGGCCTTCTTTTATATTCGGTTCAAGTTTGTGCTCCGTACCATCAAATTTTTTATGTCGTTCTATTTGTTCTGTCCATTTCGCCTGGAAAAATTTTCTCGAAGGCCAGATTTTCTCTGGTCCGGTTAGCTTGCGCATATCATCGAAAAGTTTATCAGAGCCGGTGATGACCCTCGCTTCCATCAGATTTGTGGCAACTGTAATATCTGCTTTAGCTGCGCTAATACACTCCTTGATACTGCGAACGCTATGACCTACTTCAAGGCCGATATCCCATAGAAAAGCCAGAAACTTTTCAATCTCACTGGTAAGTTTCTTATCGATACGGGGTGCAGTCAGAATCATTATGTCTATATCGGAACATGGGTGTAATTCTCCGCGGCCATAGCCACCAACTGCAACCAGTGTGATATCTGTTGATGTAATAGCATTTTGCCAGACAGATGTCAGGAGCTGGTCAATCAACCAGGCGCGTCTATAGAGGATATCTTTTACAGACTCACCAGCTTCAAATTGTTCTAACAGGTATTCATTGGCTGTATGTAGTGCCTTTTTATATGCTTTTAGATCAGATGGAGAGTTCGTCAGCGAATGCTGAAAATTCTCAAAATCAAAAAGTTGCCTGTCGCTTATACCTTGTTGCCACATCATCGGAGTGTTAGAAATCTTCTTCAGGTCGTAAGGTTAAAACTTCATAACCATCTTCGGTTACCAGTATTGTGTGTTCCCACTGTGCGGACAGAGCCCTGTCTTTAGTAACGACCGTCCATTCGTCAGGTAAAAGTTTTACATGGCGTTTACCCAGATTGATCATGGGTTCAACTGTAAACGTCATGCCTTGCTCCAGTGCCATACCTGTACCTTTTTGACCATAATGAAGTACCTGTGGCTCTTCATGAAAAACCCTGCCAATACCGTGGCCACAATATTCCCTGACCGCAGAGTAATTATTTGCCTCAGCATGTTTCTGGATCGCGTGGCCAATATCGCCTAATTGCACCCCGGGCTTGATCATTTTTATACCCAGAGACATACATTGATAAGTAATATCAACAAGACGCTTTGCGCGGATAGATGGTTCACCGATAAAGAACATTTTACTGGTATCTCCGTGATAACCATCTTTTATAACGGTGATATCGATATTAAGAATATCGCCGTTTTTCAGTTTTTTATCCCCCGGAATACCATGACATACCACGTGATTTACCGAAGTACAGATGGAACGGGGAAAACCTTTGTAATTAAGAGGTGCGGGGATGGCCTTCTGATTATTAATAATATAATCATGGCAAATCTGGTCCAGCGCGCCGGTGGTAACGCCAATTTTGATATGTGGCTCTATCATTAGCAGAACTTCAGACGCGAGTTTGCCTGCAATTCGCATTTTTTCGATTTCATCCGGCGTTTTAATACTAACAGTCATAATTTATTCGTTAATCTATTGATTTGTTAAAGAAAGATTTGTTGTGGCGCAACATCTATGGTATAAAGCGCCCGCGTAAAGCGCAATATAAACGGCCAGTCGATACATTAACATCGAACGGCTACTTTAAACTACACACGTACACAAAATCCGCGTATTTGGGTGCTGGAGTCAGATTGGTTCCGGTAAATGCGTGAGGTGTACGGAAGCTTAACCCTAACGGAGAATTAACATGTCATCAGTCACCATGCGTGAAATGCTGGAGGCGGGCGTCCATTTTGGACATCAAACCCGCTACTGGAACCCTCAAATGGCCCCTTATTTGTTCGGTCATCGTAACAAAATCCATATCATCAATCTTGAGCAAACCTTGCCGCTTTACAATGAGGCAATGAATTTTGTTGGTAAGCTCGCTTCTCGCAAGGGAAAGATACTGTTTGTCGGCACGAAACGCTCAGCTCAGGAAACTATGAAGGAAGAGGCACAGCGTTGTGAGATGCCATTTGTTAATCAGCGCTGGTTAGGTGGCTTGTTGACGAATTACAAGACTGTAAAACAATCAATCAAGCGATATAAGGAACTGGAAGCAATGGAAGCTGACGGTACCCTTGACA
>JABHFC010000014.1 GCA_018676275.1 Gammaproteobacteria bacterium
AAAGCTTGATGATTTCTTCGGGTTTGTAGTGTTTTCTTGGCATGCGTGACCTCCTTATGGGCCCAGTTTAAGTTATTTTCTAACTTAATCACTGGTACCGTTTTAAGGGGGCAGGTCAGAAACGGAAATTTCAGCCTTATTAATTGCCTTAAAGATGAAAGGAGAAAATCCACAAGAGATTGCAGGGGCGGCTGGTGCATTACGTGAATCGGCAACACCATTCTCACGTCCAGAAGGTCAGTTACTCGATACCTGTGGTACCGGGGGAGATGGTTTCGGCACGATTAATATCTCAACAATTGTTGGCCTGCTTGCGGCTGAATGTGGTATCAAGGTGGCAAAGCATGGTAACCGGTCAGTTTCCTCTCTCTCTGGTTCATCAGACTTACTCGCGCAATTTAATGTCAAACTAGACTGCTCTCCTCAACAATCTCGACGTTGCCTGGATGAACTCAACTTTTGTTTTCTAATGGCACCGCAATACCATCCCGGTGTGAGGTTTGCCATGCCAGTCAGACAAAAACTTAAAACACGCACCCTGTTTAACTTAATTGGACCGTTGGCAAACCCGGCAGCGCCAGATGTTCAGCTAATGGGTGTGTATGACTCGAAATTGCTGGTACCGATGGCTGAGGCATTAGGTAAGTTGGGGTGTAAGAAAGCGTTTCTGGTCAATGGTGGTGGTCTGGACGAAATTGCATTACATACAGAAACAGATGTTGCCTATCTAAATGCCGGAGAAATTACAAGGTTAACAATTACACCAGAACAGGCGGGGTTAAAGCGTAGCCCACTTAGTGAACTACAAGTCAAAAATTCTGATGAGGTCGCAACAACTTCACTTGAGATTATGTCTGGTACTGGTAAAGATGCGCACCATAATGTAGTTGCTCTAAATACAGCGGCTGCCCTGTTGCTTTGCGATAAAGTCAAAGACCTGAAAGAAGGTGTTGATATGGCCTTAAGTGTGTTGGATAGCGGGCGGGTTGCTGTGCGCCTGAAGGCATTCGCGGAGATGAGCCATGATTGAAGCACTGAACGTATTGAGCAAGATAGTCTTGCATAAACGAAAGGAGGTGGCGCAGCGCAAACTAATCAGATCGTATGAAACATTGTTGCGAGGACTACAGGTCTCAAAACGCAGTCTGGAGCAAGTCTTACGTCAATCGGGCAATCGTTTTATTCTCGAGTATAAACGTGCTTCACCCTCCGAGGGCACGATCAATTCAACATTAACAGTGGATGATGTCTGCGAAGCGTATCAGGGCTTTGCCGATGCAGTATCAGTACTCACAGATCAGACTTTTTTTGATGGCAGTTTTGAGCATTTACGCCAGTTAAAAAATAAGATGGATGTGCCAGTATTGTGTAAAGATTTTATTCTGGAACCCTATCAGGTAATAGAAGCACGCTACTATGGCGCCGACGCCATTTTGTTGATGTTATCCATCTTGGATGACCAACAGTATCAAACCCTTGCCGCGCTAGCAGACGATTTCAGCCTGGATGTCCTTACCGAAGTGCACACCGAAGCGGAACTACAAAGAGCCGTGCAACTGGGCGCACGGATAATTGGGATTAACAATAGAAATATGAACACACTGCAGACAGATATCGCAGTCACTGAGAAATTGGCCAGCAAGGTGCCTGCCGATCGTCTGGTTATTTCCGAGTCAGGTATTTCTTCGCGCAAGGATATTCTACGTTTGACCTCCAAGGTCGATGGCTTCCTGGTAGGTACATCGCTAACCTCTAGCAAGGACGTACGTGGCGCAGTCAAGCGCTTGCTATTTGGTGAAGTCAAAATTTGCGGTATTAAAAATAGCAAAGATGCCGGTGTGGCGGAAATCGCGGGCGCTAGTTATCTGGGCCTCGTTTTTTATACGCCGTCTCCACGATTTGTCACAATAGAGGAAGCGGAAATAATCACAGAATCTGTTTGCGCTAAGTTCGTCGGTGTATTTGTCAATTCAAGTGTTGAAACGATGGTTGATAGTGCTAAACGACTCAATCTATTTGCGGTGCAATGCCATGGCAACGAATCACCAGAATTACTTGCCAACTTAAAGCAGCAATTACCGAGAGAATGTCAGCTTTGGAAGGCGCTAGGCTATGCGGGACAGTCCACTTTTCAGCAAATCGCTCAAATAGAAGCCCTAGTCGATCGCGTACTGGTTGATTATCAGAATACAACAATCGGTGGCGGCAGCGGTCGTCGCTTCAACTGGCAAGAAATTGATAACATCCAAATATCAATTGGGGATCCACATAAGCTGGTTGTGGCTGGCGGTATTGCGCCAAGCAATGTCCATGAACTCGATGCGTATCCTGATCTTTCAATCGATCTCTCTAGCGGAGTGGAAAGCACCTTAGGCGTAAAGTCGATTGATAAAATAAAACGACTTTTTGATCGCCGTCGATGCACCAGTAAAGAACGTCAAGTCGTGAGATCTCAATCTCAAAGGAGAGCAGTCTAATGCAACATAGCGTAGCGATTAACGAACCCGAAAACACTGGCTATTTTGGTGACTACGGTGGGATGTTTGTGCCGGAATTACTGGTGCCTGCATTAGAACAATTAGAGAGCGCGTTTGAAAGCGCGCTAGTGGATGAGAAATTCAATAAACAGTTGAATGAAACGTTAGCTAACTATGCGGGTAGACCCACTCCTTTATATGAGTGTCAAAATATGGTGTCGGATAATGCATGCCGACTATTTTTGAAACGTGAAGATTTATTGCATGGAGGTGCTCATAAAACCAATCAGGTACTCGCGCAGGTACTGTTGGCAAAACGTATGGGTAAAACCCGGATCATTGCCGAAACCGGTGCGGGGCAGCATGGTGTTGCAACTGCCTTAGCCTGTGCCCTGCATAAGCTGCCATGCACAGTTTACATGGGTGCGAAAGACTGTGCTCGTCAACAACCCAATGTGTATCGCATGGAATTAATGGGGGCAAAAGTAATACCCGTCAATAATGGCAGTGGCACCTTAAAAGACGCAGTTAATGAAGCCATGCGTGATTGGTCTTCAAGTTACAAAGATACGCATTATCTGTTAGGTACTGCGGCAGGGCCACACCCCTTTCCAACTTTGGTCAGAGAGTTTCAGCGTGTCATTGGCCGCGAAGCACGTGCGCAAATACTGGAACAACTGGGTCGCCTGCCTGATACTGTGCTTGCCTGTGTTGGTGGTGGTTCAAACGCAATCGGCATGTTCACAGACTTTCTTGATGATAAGAAAGTGGAATTGATTGGTGTCGAACCAGCGGGCTTAGGCTTAGACACTGGTCAACATGGGGCGACCTTGAACAAAGGTCATCTGGGTATTTTGCATGGTGCATATTCCAAAATCATGCAGGACTCACATGGTCAAATCGAAGAAAGCTATTCAGTTTCGGCAGGTCTGGATTATCCAGCAGTTGGACCTGAACATGTTTTTCTACAAGCAGCTGGTCGTGCCAGATATTTCACTGTAACCGATACGGAAGCCTTGGCCGCGTTTCATGCACTGGCTAAAAATGAAGGTATTATTCCGGCCCTGGAGTCGGCTCATGCTTTGGCATACGCACTTAAGATAGCCGAGCAACGTGATGGTGACAGCGTTCTTTTGGTAAATCTATCCGGTCGAGGAGACAAGGATCTTGATTACGTTCGCTCACTACACACCCAAAATAACATCGCTCAAGTCGATGAAGAGGGTTATTAGTACGCTATGTCACGATATCAAAAAATATTTGATTGCTGTAAGCAACAAAAACGTATCGCCTTTATTCCCTTTGTGATGCTTGGGGATCCCAATCTCGATCTATCACTAAAAATAATTTCACAACTCATTGAGTCCGGCGCGGACGCGCTCGAATTGGGTATTCCGTTTTCCGACCCGGTAGCTGACGGACCGGTTATTCAGGCAAGTGCCGGTCGTGCATTACAGAACGGTGTCACACCGGAGTCAGCCTTAGGCCTGATTAAGTCGGTTCGCGAAATAAATAGTGATATACCAATTGGTTTACTCGTGTATGCCAACTTGGTGGTACATAATAGTATTGAAGCTTTTTATGGACAGTGTAAAAAGGCAGGCGTTGATTCGGTTTTGATAGCCGATGTTCCCATTCGAGAAACTTTAATATTCGATCAAGCTGCTCAAAAACACGATATAGCGCAAGTCCATATATTACCGCCCGATGCTTCAAATAAAGTTTTAAACAAAGTCGCTGAATTGTCCAATGGGTACACTTATATATTAGGGCGAGCAGGCGTGACTGGTGTTCATTCGAATCCGCAAATTCCCTCGGGCAACATAATAGAACAACTTGCTATCAATAACTCAGCGCCACCGGTATTAGGGTTCGGTGTATCCAAACCTGAGCATGTTAAGCAAGCAAAAGAGTCAGGGTTTAGCGGTGTAATCTGTGGCTCTGCAATTGTGGCTATTGTTGAAAAACACCAATCAGATGCCAATGAATTAATGAACCAATTAAAAATCTTTTTATCTATGATGAAAGAGTTTGCGCAATAGAGGTATTTTTAACGAGTATTACCGCAAGTAACTTTTCTACTTATGACAAGCAGTTTTATCATAACTTAGATAGCATACATTCTAGCAGTAGTAGGATTACACTTCGCAAGTCAATTTTAAATTTGGG
>JABHFC010000121.1 GCA_018676275.1 Gammaproteobacteria bacterium
AGTATTCAGTGTGATACCGAGTTCTGTCGAGACATCCTCCAGACGTGGTGAATTTAATAATCTGGAAACTATTTTTGATTCAGCGGGTGACAGGTTATAGAAACTATTCAGTACTTCTTCAATTCTTTCAAAGCTGTTTACAGTTTCGAAGGTATAAATGATTGCAATAGGACGGTCCTGACCGTAATTTGCATCGCGTGAAATCAGAGGTGTAGCCAGAATTCGCAAAGGTGATTGTGTTTCGCCTCTATCGAGAGACAATGTCTGTGGTGTACCTTCCGCAATACATTTATGTAGCTCTGCTGTGTAAGCCGGTGTAGCACAAGTGAGATAATCCTCGTTAAGCTGCAATACGTCTTCCCTTTTCAAAAGCTGTCTGGCTGATTTATTTACATAATAAACCTTTAGATTTTCGTTAATGAAAATCACTCCGGTGGCCAGGTTATCCAGTGCTTCTGATAGCGTAGCTTCCTGAATACTGTGATCGTCTAATCGGCGGTATTCTGTAATGTCATTTACAGTAAGACGAACATTGTCGGAGCTACTTATAAGCCGGTATTCCCAGGTAATCACTCTGTCCTGCAGAACACCATTCAACAATTGTGGTTTTTTCGAACTCCGTGTGCGAGCGATATGTTTTCTATTACCTTCTGGCAATAAATCACTAACATCTTGCAATTCCAGTTGTTTAATAAATTTATTGACTGGTGCATTAACTCGAACTATTTCTCCATCTTTATCTAAAACAATATTCATCTTGGTTCTTGGAGATTTTGCATCGAGGTTGGACAAAGCAGGTTTCTTTGCTAACTCACTTCGCTCAATTGCCAGTGCGATTGTTGTGCGAAGGTCCGTTTCTCTTATCGGTTTATTAATATATCCATAAGGGTGTGTTTGCTTGGCTCGAGCCAGAGTCTTTTCGTCTGCATATGCGGTGACAAAAACAACAGGGATTGCGAACTTCTTATTAATAATATCAGCCGCTTCAACTCCATCCATTCCTTTACCGAGATTTATATCCATTAATACAAGGTCGGGTGATAGCTCCTTACATTGTTTGATCGCTAAAGCAGCCGATTTGGCAGTAGCGACCACAACATAACCCATATTCTGTAATTGCAGCTCAATGACCTTTGCGGTTGTTCTGTCATCGTCTACAACGAGAATTTTTTTACCTTCCATCTACTCTCCAGATTTCACGATTTTTTTGGACCAATTTAACTGTATGTATCAGCAGAGGCATATATTAATTTCATAAGCTGTGGCTGTGCAAAATAATATTTAACCAGAAACTGACCTGTGTGCGTCTAGATTTTTTTTGGATCGGCAGCCCGGCTTACAAAGATTTCAATAACTTCATCACCTTCAAGCAGGCTTACAATTTCATGTCCGGTCCGTGCACAATAAGCTTCAAAATCGATAGTAGCATGCGGATCTGTGGCTTCTACATAAAGGATCTCGCCAGGCTGCATTTTATTAAGTGCAACTTTTGCCTTAAGCACAGGTAAAGGACAGTTCAGACCTTTGGCATCAAGATGTTGATCAGGAGTAATGTTGTTACTTGTTTCAGTCATAGCAGGAATTATACAGTGAAGGGCTTATTTAGAAACCGGGACTTGTTGTCGAAGAGACAGTTAGAGCTGTCAATGACGATCAATTTAATGGAAGGAGAGTATGACTGCATATATCTTCAATATTTAAATATACCACACAGGAGAATAGGTCAGGATCAAGCAGATTCAATGTAAGTTTATAACAATTGCTGATGGACAACAGTGTAGATTCGGCCAAAACGTTAGACTATTTCCAAAAATCAAATATGTAATGTTATAATATAACATTATATATATGAGGTTAATTGATAATATGCAGGCTAAAGTATTACGCGAGTTTTCCAGAGGCAGACACAAGCATTCCGCCTGTATTACCGACGCTTTGAAGGCAGCTGAACATAGTTGTAAGGAACGGGGAATTCGTTTTACAGCAATAAGACGGCGAGTGCTTGAATTGGTGTGGGCCAGCCATGAACCAGTTAAGGCCTACGATGTACTCGATATTCTCAGAAACGAACGCAGTAGTGCCGCCCCGCCCACGGTTTATCGAGCTCTGGAATTTTTACTGGAAGAAGGTCTGGTACACAAAATCGAGTCATTGAACGCCTATGTTGGTTGTGGTGAACCGGGACATCTCGATTCCGGTCAATTCCTGATATGCAGTAGCTGTGGCGAAGTAGCGGAACTTGATGATCCTGAACTGGTGAAGCTGATCACTGAAAAAGCAAAACAAATTGGTTTCTCTATCAAAGATCAAATTGTAGAGATATTAGGTTGTTGCTCACAGTGTTTAAGTAGCAAATAGACTTGATTTATAATTCTTTTCAGCAGATGTTTTCTAAATCTTCATCATATGTTGGCACTTTATTTCTGTTCTTGTCAGCAACAACTTTTGCCCAGACTCCAATACAGGTGTTCGTTAGTATTGCTCCACAGCAATATCTTGTAGAAAGTATTGGACAAAATCTGGTTGACGTCAGTGTTATGTTATTACCGGGAGAATCTCCGGAAACTTTTGATCCAACGCTTAAACAAATAGCTGGACTTAAAAATGCACAACTCTATTTTCGTATTGGCGTGGAGTTTGAGAATAAGTGGCTTGATAATATCAAGAGAAGTCGCAACGACATAAAGATAGTAGATTGCTGTAAAGATGTTATAGAAAGTCGATCAGTAGCATTTGATAACCATATATGGACTAGTGCAAGGAATGCACAACTTCTCGCAGCAATGATCAAAAAAGAGCTGACTATCATTGATCCGGTGCACACTGAAGAGTATGAGATTAATTATTTAAGCCTGGTACGCGATCTTGAACAGCTGGACAATGAAATTTATGCGCTACTGAATAAACGTCGAACGGATTATTTTATAATTTCTCATGCTGCACTCGGTCATTTTGCTGATGATTATGGATTGATTCAATTATCATTGGAAAATCAGGGAAAAGAACTGGGCGCGAGAAGTCTGATAAAGATAATTGAACGTGCACAAGAAGAAAAAATACAAACACTGTTTGTTCAAAAGCAACATAAATCTGCGGCGGCAATGGCTTTTGCGAACGAGATTGACGCAAGAGTAATAGAAGTTGATGTGCAGCATGGAGATTACATAAATAACTTGCGAGACATCACAAACTTGTTGTCGGAGGCGATGAAATAAAATGTCCTCAGTTATATCTTTTGATCAGGTCAGCTATGCCTATGGGCAAAATAATGTACTGGAAAATATTAGTTTAGATATTGAGGCAGAGGAATTCTTTGGTGTCATCGGACCGAATGCTGCCGGTAAGAGCACTATGTTGAAGTTGATGCTGGGGATGTTAAAACCCGACACCGGTAAAATCAGCGTTTTGGGTGAATCACCGAAGCAGGCATGTAAGCATATTGGTTATGTGCCGCAATATCCTTCATTTCCAAGAAATTTCCCTATTAAGGTACTGGACGTAGTTTTATTGGGACGCCTGGGAAAGGGTAGGGGGATGGGAGGATTTAGCCGACGTGATAGAGAAATAGCCAGAGACTCGCTGAAGGTGGTCGAGATTGAGGGCCTTGCAAGTTCTCCAATAAAGGATCTGTCTGGTGGACAGGTGCAACGCATGTTAATTGCAAGAGCGTTGGCCAGCGAGCCGGAAATACTGGTGCTGGATGAGCCCACTGCGAATATAGATGTACAGGCGGAGGAAAATATTTTTGCATTGCTCAAACAATATAACGAGCACATGACCATAATCGTTGTATCACACGATATCGCCTTTATCTCTGCCTATGTGAACAGGGTTGGCTGCCTGAATAAGACCTTGCTATGTCATGAGACCGAAGCGATTAGTGGCAAGACAATAGAAGAACTCTATGGCGCACCGGTCAATATGATCCATCATGGACATTAATCTTGAAACCATGAAATACGAAAGCATAGATTTGCTTAACAGGTATGCTCGGGAATGATTGAATTCTTTTCAGCTGTGATTGAGTATCAGTTTATGCAATACGCCTTACTGGCATGTCTGCTGGCGAGTTTAGGTTGTGGAGTTATCGGTACTTATGTAGTGGTAAAGCGTATTAGTTTTTTGACTGGAGGAATCGCTCATACCGTGTTGGCGGGCATGGGTATCGCATATTACTTTAAGGGTTCGCCTGTTATCGGGGCTGTAATCGCAGCCTTAATCACTGCAATACTAATTGGCTGGATAAAGCTTCGTTGGCGCCAGGATGAAGATGTTTTGATCGCCGCATTCTGGTCTGTAGGAATGGCAGTCGGCATCCTGTTCATATCAAAGACACCGGGATATAACACAGACTTAATGAGTTACCTGTTTGGTAATATCCTGCTGGTAACGATTAACGATCTAATTCTTATGGCAGTGCTGGATGTCGTCGTATTCGCTACGGTATTTATCTGCTACAAACAATTTCTGGCTGCCACTTTTGACGAAGAATTTGCTCGTTTACGCGGTATTAACGTTGAGGCTTACTATATCCTATTGCTATGTATGATAGCCCTGACAATTGTGCTATTGATTCAGATTGTTGGTCTGATCCTGGTGATGGCCTTACTGGTTCTTCCAGCTGCCAGCGCCGTGCAATTTTCCAATTCAATCCCACGCATGATGATGATTGCCTCGGTGCTGAGCGTGTTGATTACGACAAGCGGTCTGATGTTTTCCTATCAACCGGATTTACCTTCAGGCGCCACTATCATTGTAGTAGCAGGTATAGTCTATTTTATTTCTATTATCAGCCGGCGGATGATTAGGGGATAGAAAATCTGCCAGCTAAGCGCGTCTCCGTTTAACGGCGTCAGCAAGCTTGCGGATTAATACTTCACTGTCATCCCAACCCAGGCAGGCATCAGTTATACTTTGGCCGTAGTTAAGTTTCTCTCCTTCAATTACTTTCTGGTTTCCTTCATGCAGATGGCTTTCTATCATCACACCGAAGATACGTTTATCACCTTCGCTGATTTGACCTGCAACATTTTCGCCAACAAGTAATTGCTTTTTATGTTGCTTTTCACTATTCGCATGACTGAAATCTATCATTATTTGAGAGGGAAGACCTGCAGCCTCTAACTCATTCGCAACCCGGTTGATATTTTCAGCATCATAATTAGGTTCCTTGCCACCGCGCAGAATAATATGGCAATCCGAGTTTCCTGTTGTAGTAAAAATTGCTGAGCTACCTTCCTTTCGCAGAGAAAGAAAATGATGCGGCATTGAAGCTGCACGAATGGCGTCAATTGCCATTTGTGTTGTACCGTAAGTACCATTTTTAAAACCAACCGGACAGGACAGCCCTGAAGCGAGCTCTCTGTGTACCTGGCTTTCCGTGGTTCTGGCACCAATGGCACCCCAGCTGACCAGGTCTGACAGGTATTGTGGCGTAATGATTTCCAGGTATTCAACACCCGCAGGTATACCCATATTATTCAAATCAAGCAGGAGATGCCGCGCGATACGAATACCTTTGTTTATTTGAAAACTCTCATCCAGTTCCGGATCGTTTATTAGTCCTTTCCAACCGACGGTTGTACGAGGCTTTTCAAAATAGACACGCATAATAATAAGCAAATCATCACTCAATTCATCTTTAAGCAGTTTTAGTTTGCCTGCATATTCCATTGCTGCGTCTGGATCATGAATTGAACAGGGTCCGGTAATAACCACCAGGCGATCGTCTTTACCAGACAATATTTCATGAATCCCCTGCCTGGCTGCATAAGTCGTTTGCGTCGCTACTTCATCTACGGGGATCTCTTCACATATTTCTGTGGGTGTAGCGACTGCCCTGATAGAGGCAATACGAAGATCATCAGTGTTATACATAGTTGGTTTTACCGTATTGTATGAAAAGAAAAATTATTCATCCTGGGGGCCATGTAAAAGATCTACCAGCCAGAATATGTAAATGTAAGTGAAATACGCTCTGTCCTACACCTTCGCCGTTATTTACTACCAGTCGAAATGCATCTTCAATACCTTCCTGTACTGCAATTTTATTAGCAGCCAGGCAAAGATGTCCCAAAAGAGCCTGATCTTCCTCATTGGCATCAATGATCCTGGCAATGGGTTTTTTTGGGATAAGCAGAATATGTACAGGAGCCTGTGGATTCACGTCACGAAATGCCAGGCATAGTTCATCCTCGTAGACGATATCTGCCGGAATTTCCCTGTTAATAATTTTACTGAAGATGGTATCTGCCATGGCATATGCCCCTCTGGGTTCAATCAGCTGAAAAATTTGAGGCTGGGATTATAGGGATCTAGACCAAAAAAATATATAAGTTCAGATAGTTATGTGCAAATAGCTGAGAATACCTCACTCTTGACTCTATAGTAGAGTATAGGGTTTATACTACATATATTGATAAGTGGAGATTGTGAAAATGAACCCCATGACTATAGGCCAGGTGGCCAAACAGGCAGGACTTAGTGTCGAGACAATTCGTTTCTATGAACGCAAGCAATTGATTGAGAAGCCCGAACGCAAAGAAAGCGGCTATCGACAATTCGCTGAGAGTGATATCAAGCGATTGCTTTTTATACAGCAGGCCAAGACTTTGGGGTTTTCCCTGATGGAGATCAAAGAGCTACTTTCCATTAAAGAAGATCCTGACACTGGCAGTCGCGAGGTTAAAAACCTGGCGCAGTCGAAGCTGAACGATATTGAAGAGAAAATAGAAATGTTACAACGTATGAAGCTTACACTGAAAACTCTGGTCGATAGTTGCCCCGGTGAAGGGTCGAAGCGAAATTGCCCAATTCTTGAAGCGTTGGATGCAAGGTAGATAAATCCGTTATGAGTTGTTGTCATCCTCCTTCCTGTCATGCAGATACCAAGCCGAAACGTGATTATTTGTTGATAGTTTCATCGAGTCTTATCCTGTTCTTCTACACTCTCACATACGTGCCCATTGATATATTGGCCAATGCTCAATGGTTGGGAACATTCGCATCAGCTATTCATAACCTGGTAAACACAATGGCCTGGGGAGTTTTATTAGGCATCATGTTTATGGGCGTAATAGGGCGGGTTCCCCGCGAGTTCGTGATTTCCATTTTAGGAGAGAAAGCCGGGGTCAAAGGTATACTTCGCGCCAGCCTCGCCGGCGTTTTACTGGATCTATGTAGTCACGGTATTCTTATGGTTGGTGCCAAGTTATATGAGCGTGGTGCCTCTACTGCCCAGGTAATGGCTTTCCTGATCTCCAGTCCCTGGAATTCATTTTCTTTCACCCTGATTTTATGGGCAATGGTTGGCTTTAAGTGGATGCTTACTTTTCTTCTACTATCGATGCTTATTGCTATTGTTTCCGGACTAATATTCGAACAGTTGGAAAAAAGAAAAGTTCTACCTGCGAATCCTAATCGAATAGATTTGCCGGATAATTTCGACTTCTTTGCAGCAAGTAAAGAAGGTATAAAAAGCACCAAATTCGATGCAATATTCTTTAGAGATATAGTATGGAACGGTTTACTGGATTCACGCATGGTTCTACGCTGGATCTTCTTTGGAGTGATTATTGCCAGCCTGATCCGCGCTTCACTCAGTCCTGAAATGTTTCAAACATGGTTTGGTGCAACTCTGGCAGGTCTTGGTCTAACACTGCTGGTAGCGACAATCATGGAAGTTTGTTCTGAGGGAACCCTTCCGGTGGCGGCAGACTTACTGACCAGAGCAAATGCACCGGGCAATAGTCTTACCTTTTTGATGGCAGGCGTATCAACAGATTACACAGAGATGATGGTATTAAAAGAGACGACAAAGGGTTGGAAAATTCCTTTATTCCTTCCACTGGTTACCCTGCCACAGATTTTAATTATTGCAATATTCTTGAATTCTACCGTATGACTATAAGAGAGTTAGCGTTCAGGAACTTGTCAGTTCCGAATAGTTCATACTATTTACATTAAAAAAATAAAAAATAGAAACCCGAAGTCGATAAATTAGTCGCTAAGGACTGTGACAATAAATATGTATAAATATGAACGATAAATCAGAATCTTATATCACCGATTTTTTTAAACTTGAATCTGCAGGTGGGATACTTCTAATGGTGGCAGCAGTTCTGGCTTTGATTTCTGCCAATACACCGTTAAAGCCATTTTATGAATTATTACTTTCCACACCAGTAGAAATACGCATAGGTGCGCTGGAAATCGCGAAACCACTTCTGCTCTGGATAAATGACGGCTTGATGGCAGTTTTCTTTTTTCTAATTGGCCTGGAGCTAAAACGCGAAGTAATTGAAGGTGAACTGTCTGATAGAAGAAATATTATCTTACCTGGAGTCGGTGCGATTGGTGGCATGTTATTTCCGGCTCTGATTTACATGTATTTTAATTTCCATGATCCAGTAGCAATGAAAGGATGGGCGATACCAGCCGCTACCGATATTGCATTTGCACTGGGAGTTTTGACTTTACTAGGGTCGAGTGTTCCAACTTCAATAAAAATATTTCTTACTTCACTTGCGATCTTTGATGATATTGGTGCAATTATAATTATTGCTTTGTTTTATACGGCAAATATATCTGTCACAGCTCTTATTATTGTCTCATTGTGTATACCGGTTCTAATATTTTTAAACCGACAAAATGTTGAGTCCAAAAGTCTTTATATACTGGTGGGCCTCATAATGTGGACAGCAACGCTTAAATCCGGGGTTCATGCAACATTGGCAGGTGTCATTCTGGCGATGTTTATCCCGATGAAATCAAAAACCGATCCTGGTTCTTCACCCCTAAAAAGTTTAGAACACGACTTACATTCGGTAGTCGCTTTTTTTATATTACCCGTGTTTGCCTTCGCTAATGCCGGAATTAGTTTTACGGGTCTGGGATTTGAACAACTTGTTCATGGAGTACCGATGGGAATCGCATTGGGTTTATTTGTCGGTAAACAGGTGGGTATTTTTGGTTTGTGTGCACTGGCGATTAAAATGGGCTTCACAAAGTTGCCCAAAGATATGTCCTGGCGAGGTCTCTATGGGACCGCGGCCTTATGTGGCATTGGATTTACTATGAGTTTGTTTATTGGCTCCCTCGCATTTGAGGAAACCGGCGTAGACCTGCTATTTGATGAAAGAGTGGGCATCATCCTGGGTTCATTGCTTTCTGGAATTGTTGGCTATTTAATATTACGAGCAGATTTACGTTCGATCAGGCATGGCAAGAAGAATTGATTTTAATCAATGGTAGTTTTCCACTCGATGTTCATTGACAAGCCGTAGTGGTCAGATAAAGGAACGACTTCATTACTGATGCTTACACAATGTTCATCGAACACTATTTTGGCATCAGCGACTTTCAGGTTTTCAAACAGACTTTTGTTGGCGAAAACGTGATCAATGCGTTGTGGTGGCAAATGTGATTCCCTGCCATGTTGCACGAGAGGATTATCAGGATCCCAGCTAATGCCTTTTGCTCCACTTTGGCTAAACAGGTCGTGATAGTTTGATGACAGCACCTGTTCATAGTTTTCGATTGAAACTTCAGGGCCTGCATTTAAATCGCCAGCCATCAGTGTGTGATTCAGGCTCTGTGAGTAATCAAGGAGTTGCTCAATTTGTTTTTGTCGAATCGCCTCCATAGTGCTTGACTGCGGATGCAGGTGTTTTCCGCCGGCACTCATGTGAAAATTTATAAGGTTAATTTTACCGATGACTGGCAATTCCACCTGCGCGTGATAAAAACCTTTACTCGTATGTCGGAGCTCTTCTGCCGGCGCATGACTGAAACGAACAAGCTTTCCATCAGTAAGGGGAAAGCGGGAAAAGAGAAGTAATTCATTACCAAGTCGAAATTTCCAACCAGAGGGAGCGTGACCAAGGACATATGGATAGTGAGTTTTCAGACACTGACATAAGGTATCCTGATTGTCGCGATGAAACATTTCCTGTAGAAATATGATATCCGCATTGGAATGTTTCAGGACAAAAGCAAGTTGCTCTAAACGCTTATCAATATAATCTACCGGTCGGAAAAAGGAATGACCAAATATTCGAACGTCGAGTATCGCAGCATTGAATGTGATGACTTTAAGCATAATTCTATATATTTTTTATAAACCAATAAAATATATCGTGTTTTCTCATTTGTTTTTCCATCGAACAGTTTACATTGGGGTCAAGTTTGTCTACTCTTGAGCCGTAAAACGTCTTTAGTCGAGGGGAAGCCAATGCGTATAAATATACTAGCTGTTCTGAGCATAATATTGCTGATACCTGTCCAGGGCATGGCGCTGGAGCCTGTTAGTGAAGCTCACGCAATGATCTATTATCAGATACCATTTAGCGTAAACAAATCAGAACAGAAAAAGCACAGTTTTGGATTCCGCATGGATCATACCAGCTACAAGCCGGGCAATATGATTTCATACCAGCAAATGATGAAGAAGACGGCTGCCTTTGATTTTAAAATGGGGCATGAGGGCGTACAGGGTATGTATGTTTCCGGTATTGATTATCTGCAGCTCTATCGTCTGAAAAGGGCGGCTGAAGATGAGGGTGGTGATGAAATGGCTGAAGCAGGTGACGAGCCTGCGCAAGAAGAAGCTAAAAAGCCCAATCCTGTAACAAAAGTAGCTGGCGATATCGGCGGGACTATCGACGAGATTATGGAAATAATACCTCTTGGCTTTCTGATTGGAGGTGCTGTAGGAGTTGTTTTGATAACCGGTGCCGGCGGCTAGATTTTCTTTGTTCTGAGCGAGTAATTGAGTAGCCGGGGGAAGATTTAAATGCCCATATTACTCAGAGTCACCATAATATCGTTTAATATTGCTGTAGCGCGTGGGTGTTCGGTTTCAAAGTGAGCTACGGCTTCTTTTACATTCTCTACCAGCTTAATATCTCCTGAGTCCTGCTCGGGATCAATGCTCGCCTCAATATCATTTATCAAAGCATCCAGCCTGGCTTTTGTTTGAGTGTCACTATCCGCGACCTGATCAATTTCAGCGCGTAATTTATCCAGGTTTTTTCGAAGTTGCTGCTCAGGCATAATTATTTTCCATCTACTTGATTGATGTCAAAAATGATACAGCATTCCAGCCTCATAGTGGACAAGATTTAGAACCTTTGTAAGATATCGCAAAATATCCCAATTATGAGTTTAAAAGCCTTACATATCGTTTTTGCCCTGCTAACATTTCTTTCGTTCAGTATGCGTGGGGCATGGATGCTTATGGAATCACCTTTACTCAAACGTAAGGTAGTTCGTATATTTCCTCACATAATTGATACCTGCCTGCTTGCAAGCGGTCTCACCATGGCGCTCATTTATTACGAGGCTTTTTATACACATGCCTGGCTGGTAGCAAAACTGACAGCTCTGGTCTTGTATATAGCTATGGGTAGCATTGCACTTAAATACGGCAAAACAAAAAAAATCCGGATGTGTTCATTAATAGTTTCATGGTTAATATTCACCTATATTGTGATAGTTGCCAGAACACAATCTCCAATTCCTTTTATTTATACAGGTTAAAAAAATGAGTATTGATTACGACAAATTACGGCGCGAATATCGTCACGTCTGCCTGGACGAAAATGAAATGCAAGCTGATCCAATAGTCGAATTCGACAACTGGTTTCAACAGGCAGTTGCGTTCGAACTGGAAATGCCAAATGCAATGGTATTGGCTACAGTCAGCAAAGAAGGTAAACCTTCTGCCAGGTACGTGTTATTGAAAAGCTTTGATGAGCATGGTTTCGTCTTTTTTACTCACTCAGTGAGTATCAAGGGCCAGCATATAGAGACTAATCCACATGCTGCCCTGGTTTTTTACTGGGCGCCGATTCACAGACAGGTGCGTATTGAAGGTCGGGTGGAAAGAGTTGACGACAAAGAAGCAGATGAATATTTTGCCAGTCGCCCACATGGCAGCAGAGTCAGTGTTTGGGCCGCTGATCAAAGTTCGCTTATTGAAAGTCGTGAGTATATGGAACAACGAGTAGAGGAACTGGAACAGAAATACGGTGATGGTGATGTACCAAGACCAGATACATGGGTAGGTTACAGGGTAATCCCGGATAACCTTGAGTTTTGGCAAGGCAGGGAAAATCGTCTGCATGACCGTGTCAACTATACCAGGGAAGCCAGCGGTGGCTGGAATATAACCCGACTGGCTCCGTGATCTGGTAATGCCTTAGAATATCCATTGGATAATAAAAACAGGATACTCAATTTGTGAAATATTTCAGCCTACGGACAATCACTTTGGTTTTTGTACTGTCTTTATACTCTATGCATATAGCGAAGGCAGCGGAACCAACCCGAATAAAAATGCTTACCAGTCTGGGGACAATGGAAATCGAACTGAATTCTGAAAAGTCACCGCGCACGGTCAAGAACTTTCTCAATTACGTAAATAGTAAATATTACGATGGTCTGATTTTTCATAGAACTGTTAGTGGATGGTTAATCCAGGGGGGAGGCTACGATGATAAACTGGACTATTTCAAAACTGATGATCCGATCAGGAACGAAGCAAGAAATGGATTGAAAAACTTGCGAGGCACGATCGCAATGGCACGGCATTGGGATCCAAACTCAGCGGACTCGCAGTTTTTCATAAACCTGTCGGACAACTCAAGTTTCGATCACAAAAATCGCACACCTGATGGTTATGGTTACTGTGTATTCGGGAAGGTAGTCAGCGGGATGGAAGTGGCCGATGCCATTGGTAATGTCGAAACCCAGGCAATGGGTCATCTGAGCAAAGATGTTCCCGTCGACACCGTCTTCATTGTGAAAGTAAAAGTAATCGAATAAAAAGTAATGTCTGCTCGCTTTGAATCATTTACAGAATTCTGGCCATTCTATGTTTGTGAGCACAGTAAAGCAGAGACGCGAGTCTTTCACTTTGTTGGGACCTTGACGATTATTCCTTTACTGCTTAGCGCCATTTTTCTAAATCTATACCTATTATTATTGATACCTGTTTGTGCCTATGGCTTTGCCTGGTTTAGTCATTTCTTTATTGAAAAAAACAGGCCCGCTACATTTACCTACCCATTATGGTCATTGCTAGGTGACTTTCTTATGTTCTGGTTTATGTGTCGGGGAAAAATGGATCTCGAGGTAGAACGATGCAAGCAACTGAGAGAACCGCTATAGAAATGTAGTTTAGTTCACCCGCACAGGCGGGTGGTAAAGTTTAGTTTCCCTGTTTTGTCTTACTTACTTCCCCGCCTTGAATTTTCCACTCCTTCAGCAGTCCTGTGTCGGTATCGTATACGAGGATGCGGTGGTTATTGGTGTCAGTAATGAGGACACGCCTGCCAAGTACGGCGATACCACCGGGTTCGTTCAGTTCGGGTGTAATCTCGGTGCCTCGAGCTGGTTTGCCGCTACCGGCGAGGGTGTCAGTGACACGTGCCTCGAGATCAAGTTTTTTCAGTTTATGGTTGTATGTATCAGCAATTAAAACCGTATTTGAATCGAGCACTGCAACCCCGGTGACATGCTGCAACTGCGTTCTCTTGAATGAACCATCCCGGTCCCCGAAATCAAATAGTCCGGTTCCGACCAGGGTTTCCACTCGTTCTTTTTTCAGATCTATGCGACGAATCGCCGAGTCTTCTGCATCGGCAACATAGAGCGAGTCAGCAAACAGACTTAGACCGCTGGGCTGACTGAACTCAGCTTTCCGTAACGAACCGTCGTCAATGCCTTCCCGACCACTGCCGGCATAAGGGCTCAGCTTCCCTGTCGTTATGTTCAGGCGCCAGATTTGGTGATTGCCAGCCATCGCAATGTATAGCCATGGCGCTCGCAATGCCAGATCCCAGGGTGAGCGTAAACCTGTCTTCAGGGCTTCAAATTCACCACGTCGTGCCAGTTCCACCTGACCGTTTCCGGCAACCGTACGTACGCTGTTATGAGTAAAATCGATAAAACGGATCAGGTGATTACCAGTATCGGCTACATAGAGTCCGTTGCTCGCGAAAGTGAGGCCTTGTGGTGCAAAAAATTGCGCACTATCAATTCCGCCGTCTCGTGCACCAGGCTCTCCGGTACCGTAAATATGCATAATCTCACCGTCATGATTT
The DNA here is from genome assembly GCA_018676275.1 of Gammaproteobacteria bacterium. GTDB lineage: Bacteria > Pseudomonadota > Gammaproteobacteria > Eutrophobiales > Eutrophobiaceae > WLWS01. The sequence continues at coordinate 14,106 of JABHFC010000121.1, forward strand.
GTTATTACAATCCGGTTATGCAATGAATCGCTTATCGCCACCTGGTTTTCAGAGACGGC
>JABHFC010000122.1 GCA_018676275.1 Gammaproteobacteria bacterium
ACAGCATGATCCAGTTGTTCAAGCATGTGTTCGAAGTAAGCACAGGTGTTCAGCACCGCGCAGGGTTTTGCCTGAACCCCCAATTGTTGCCAGGTAAGCACTTCAATTAATTCTTCAAAAGTACCAATACCACCCGGTAGAGCAATAAACCCATCTGAAAGCTCAGACATCAATGCCTTACGTTCGTGCATTGAGTCTACGATACGAAGTTCGGTGAGATCTTTATGAGCAACTTCTTTTTGTGCCAGAAACTGAGGAATAACCCCGGTTACTTCACCACCTTCCGACATTACAGTATCTGCAATTATACCCATCAGGCCAACATCACCGCCGCCATATACCAGTCCAATATTTTGTCGGACCAACTCACGACCCAAGTCAATTGCCGCTTCAGCATATTCAGCACGCTTACCGGAACTGGAGCCGCAAAACACACATACTTTTTTCAAATTCAATTTCATAGACTGGTAGTCTTTAACCCACATCAATATTTATTCAATGTACAATACTAAATTACATTGGCACGTCATAGAATTAATAATTAACCCTAATCTAACTGGATAGAAACTGAGTGCAAAAAGATTTCTTTTTTCAGCCATTTACAGCCGAATTTGCCCGTGATCCATATATAATTTATTCACGCATGCGTGAAGATTTTCCTGTCTATTACCATAAAGACTGGGATATGTATTTATTCTCAACTCATGAGGATATTTCTACATTGGTTAATGATCCACGCCTGCTAAGAACGCTGGAACATGAAATGACTGCGAGTGAACTGGCCAGTAAACGCGAGCGTGAGAACTGGCAGGCAAGCCCTAATTTCAGTCGTTATGTACGTGTTAATATTCTCGATAGTGAGGGCGAATTACACGATCGATTACGCAGACTGGTATTCAGGGTATTTACGGTAAAGCGAATTAGTTTACTTCGTGATTTTGTTCAGCATCTTGTGGATGAGCGAATCGAAGAAGTTATTGTTCTGGGTAAGATGGATTTTATTGAGGATTTCATTGCACCTATTCCCGGGGTTGTTATTGGTAAATTGCTGGGTGTCCCTGAGCAGGATCGACATCTGTTACGTGTCTGGTCAGAGAGAATAGTGCGATTTTACGAACCGGAGAAAACAGAGGAAGACACTCGAAAAGCAGAGGAGGCCAGTGGTGAGTTTGCAGATTATCTAATAAACCTGGCAGAACGTCGTCGTAAGAACCCGGAGGATGATTTAATTTCAGAGCTTGTGGTGGCGGAATCAGAAGGGCAACTCAATAAAGATGAAATGATTTCGACCTGTATGATTATTTTGATGGCTGGGCATGGCTCAACAATAGATGTTTCTGGTAATGGTATGTTGGCCTTATTACAACATCCTCAACAAATGGAAAAACTGCAGACACAACCATCATTAATCCAGACTGCTGTTCAGGAAATGTTTCGTTATGATTCGCCATTACCATTTTTCCACCGGTTTATGAGTGAGGATATGGAATACAAGGGACATAAATTTAAAAAGGGAACGAAAATTGGGGTCCTTTATGGTTCCGCCAATCGCGATCCTGCTCAATTTAAAAATCCGGATAGCTTTGATATCGAACGACAACCCAATCGACATTTGGCTTTTGGTATAGGATCGCACTTTTGTCTGGGCAATCATCTTGCACGTTTGAATATGGATATTATCTTTACAAGCCTGTTACAGCATTTCTCCGGATTATCACTTGAATGCGAACGGCCGGAATTCAGAATTGGACTTGCCAGTCGAGGTTTAAAATCATTACCGGTATCATGGCAAGCTTAGTTTATTGTCCAGAAGAGAATAATAAATAATGAAAAATAGTCAGGAACTAGCAGCATTCATAGATCACACATTGTTAAAACCACAATCCACATCTGCAATGGTGGAACAACTATGTGAGGAAGCGATTCAACATAAATTTTGTTCCGTCTGTGTATTGCCGACATTTGTTGCCAAGGCAGCAGGCTTGTTGAAAGATTCAGATGTAAAGGTTTGTACTGTAATTGGGTTTCCATTGGGCGCGACAGAAACGCGAGTGAAGGAAGTCGAAACTGAAGTAGCAGTAGAGCAGGGTGCCGATGAAGTAGATATGGTTCTCAATATTGGTCTGCTTAAATCAGCAGAGTTTGTAAAGTTAAAAAATGATATTGCAACCGTTGTCGAAGCAGCTAAAGGTAAGACGGTGAAAGTAATCCTGGAGACATGCCTGTTGACTGATGAAGAGAAAAAACAGGCTTGTGAGATTTGTGTAGAAGCAGGAGCTGATTTTGTCAAAACATCAACCGGATTTTCAACTTCGGGCGCGACAATAGAAGATGTACGTCTTATGCGTGAAACGGTCGGACCAGATATTGGCGTGAAAGCCAGCGGGGGAGTCAGAGATTATCAAACAGCTTGTGCCATGATTGACGCTGGCGCGACCAGATTGGGTACGAGTTCAGGCATGCTTATCGTCGAAGCTTCAAACACCAGGGTTGAGAAGTGAGCAAAGATGAAATTATTACTTTGGATGGGAGACTGAAAAGCAATGTTGAAAGTTACTAGAAACGGTTTGTGGTCGGTGTTTGTTTTATGTTTTATTTTCCTGTCTGCCTGTAGTGAACAATCTGATAAACCACCAGCCCCCCAATTGAAGGTTGAGACAAGTTCCGTGGCAGACGATGTCCTGTTTCTCGTCTTAGGCAAAATGTCTCTATATGATCAAAATGCGAATGGAGAAATAACACTCAGAAATCATCATTTCGTTGCGGAGATCATGCCGAAAAAGGGAAGAAAGGTTATAGGTGGGACACTAACCAGTGCTTTGGATTCGAGCAAAATATTAAACTTCAATTCTGAAGGAATTGCTTTTCTTGCTCACGGAGAGCGACTCCTTGATCCGGATAAGCTGCATGAAAGCCATCCTGACGGCGCATATTTGTTTGATTATGAAACAGAGAGCGGCGTAATGATGGCTCAGCGGGTTGTACTAACTAAAAGACCAACGATTAATAATATGCCCGGTGCAGAAAAAGTGAACGTAACTCAGAATGATGAGAATGTTACCTTTAGTTCGATAAACCCGGAGCAGGACTTACATTTATCCTGGGAAGCTATGCCAGGCAATACAAAAGCAGAGAAAAGTGATCTGGCAGATTTGATTTTTGTGCTTGGGTTTAATTGTAAAGGTGAAAATATTGCTCATAGCGGTAGACCATATCAGGGTGGCAAATACCTGACCTATAAAGACAGCGAGTTTGTTATTCCTGCTAACAGTCTAAACCCTGGTATGAATTACACCGTTATTGTTGAACAAGCGACTGCGGATGTTGAGGTATACAAGGGAGTGCCCGCTATTGCAACTTACGCTACTTTGACGTTTATAAAACTTCAAACAACAGGCGAAGCAGCCTCAGGCGAGCAATGTCCTGATTCGAACGACTGATGTTCTTGATGTGACTCCTTACATATTTTTTCAATCGTATTTGATACAGAGTAGAAGCTGAATAATCATCGGTATATTTCAGTTCGAATTCCTTTACAATCAGAACAATGCGGAAATTATTCCTTATATTTCTTTTACCCGGATTTGTGTTTCAATCCATTATTGTTGCGGGCGGTTATGGCACCGGACAAGAGTTGTCAGTATTTTTCCTTAGCCTCGGCGCACGAGAAGGGCTGTTAGGCCTTGTATTAATCCCCATTCCCGTTATTAGCATTGCCGCGATACTTACTTTTGAACTGGCACGCCTGTATCAGGCCTACAACTACAGAACTTTTTTTCAAATACTGCTGGGAAAGGGATGGTTTGCCTGGGAAATATTATTTCTCACCAGTCTCACCATATTTTTTGGTGTAATGGGCGCTGCAGCCGGTGAAATTTTCTCTAAAACATTTGGATTACCCAATATCGGTGGCACAGTATTTTTAATGTTTTCTATAGCAATAATTGTGTTCTGGGGAAGTGCGCTGGTAGAGAAAGTATTGTCGTTTTGGTCATTTGTGCTTTACCTCACTTACATAATTTTCTTTGTCTGGGCATTCAGACTATTTGGTGACAACATCAGCCACAGTTTAAGCTTGCCATCGACTGGCAATAGCTGGGTGATGAGTGGAACGGCCTTTGCCGGTCTCCAGTTAAGCATGATGCCAGCTGTACTAT
>JABHFC010000123.1 GCA_018676275.1 Gammaproteobacteria bacterium
ACGGAAGTGTTGGATTTGCTTCAATGCTTTCTGGAGCTGGTCTTTCACTTTATACTTCCGGAAGGTACTTAGGAAACGGATTGGTTTCTTGTTTGAGTGAGGTGCCTTCCTCAAATGAGTATTATAATGCCATTTTGAAACGATGTTATTGCGTTTGCGGTATAGCTCTTGTTCTCATTGGCTGTATAGCGACTGTTGGTCTTACTAAAGGAGTTTATTGGGATCGTCTAGATGTCTCTGAGTTGAGTACATCAGATACTCAATTATTGACAGGCTATATATGCGGTGGAATTGGTCTTTTTGCAATGGGCTCTATTTTTCAGAAAATCGCTCATGTTGTGGATAAAAAACTCTCACTTGCTTGCACCACCTACCCTGTTTTAAGGTGCATCTTCAATATCACCATAAATCTTCATAAGGGAGTTGAATTATGCCATATGTAAAAGGCGGAAAGGCCTTAATTTCTTCCGTCCAACAATACGGAGTCGATACGTTTTTTGGTTTACCGGGTGGACAAACCTATGAAATTTTTGACGCCCTTTATGACCAGACAGACGAAATTAACCTGATTATCAGTCGTAATGAAGCTGGAGCGGCGTATATGGCTTTTGGTTATGCTCGTTCAACAGGAAAGGTTGGTGTATATGCCGTAGTGCCAGGCCCCGGGTTTCTAAATGCAGCGACTGCGCTGAGTACTGCCTACGCCTGCAACACACCCGTTCTGTGCCTGGCAGGGCAAATACCCTCTCAGGCTATTGGTCGAGGAATTGGTTATTTACATGATATTCCAGATCAGCTGGGGATTGCCGAACGTCTGACGAAATGGGCACATCGTATTGATCATCCAGCTGAGGCTCCCGATGCTGTACGCGAAGCTTTTAGGCACTTGAACAGCGGACGTAAGCGACCTGTATCTCTGGAAATGCCTTTAGATGTGATGGCACAGCAATCACAGGTAACTATGTTACCAACTACTGAAAGCTATAACGAACCGGAAGCAAACCCCGAAGATATTACACAGGCAGCTAAATTATTAGCCAATGCAAAACAACCCCTAATCGTGTGTGGCAGTGGTGCAATGGAAGCAGGCACAGAATTACTTGAGTTGGCTGAGATGCTACAGGCACCAGTAATCTCGCAACGTGGCGGAAAAGGTATTATCAGCGATCGTCATTATCTCAGTCATTCTTATCCCGCCGGCCATCGCCTGTGGCCAAAGGCTGATGTGGTTTTGGCTGTGGGTACACGTTTTAAATACTATCGACTGCATTGGGGTACAGACGATGCATTGAAGACTGTGCATATTGATATTGACCCGACAGAAGTAAATCGAATATCAACACCGACTGTTGGAATTATTGCTGACGCAAAGACGGCACTTACACAACTTATTTCGGAAGTCTCATCAAACAATATAAAACGTCCGTCAAGAAAGGATGAGCTGGAGAAATTCAAATCCGGCATCCAGGCTGAATTCGTAAAAAACGTTCAGCCACAAATGTCGTATTTACAGGTGATCCGTGATGAATTGCCTGATGACGGCATTCTGGTAGATGAGGTAACCCAGGTTGGCTTCACTTCCTGGTATGGTTTTCCTGTTTATCAACCACGCACATTTATTTCCAGTGGCTATGCGGGTAATCTCGGTTATGGCTACCCCACCTCTCTTGGTGTGAAAGTTGGCAACCCGGACAAAAAGGTGATCGCCATCGCTGGCGATGGCGGATTTATGTTTAATTCTGGTGAGTTGGCAACAGCGGTTAAATACCAGATTTCGACTGTAACAATTATTTTTACTGATAATTCTTTTGCGAATGTTGCGAGAGCACAAACCTTGCGTTATGGCGGCAGAGTGATCGGAACTGATCTGCATAACCCTGATTTTGTAAAGTTTGCTGAATCGTTTGGTGCGATCGGATATCGAGCTGAGACTCCGGAAAAACTCAGGGAGATGTTAAAACGCGGACTGGATGATAAAGGACCGGTAATAATTGAAGTACCCATGCCGGAAAAAGATAATCCCTGGCAATTTATATTACTCCCGCCTGTTCGTCCGGCACAAGATTAACTTAAAGGTAAAGCTATGTCTGATTACGATATTGTTATTGCTGGTGGTGGGCATAATGCCCTGGCTTGTGCTGCGGTGCTGGCCAAGTCTGGACTAAAAGTCCTGGTTGCAGAAAGAAACGCCTGGGTTGGAGGTGGTGCGGTTACTCAGGAAATCACCCTGCCCGGCTTTAAGTCTGATCTATTTGGTTCTAATCATGTCTGGATTCATGCCAATCCGGAAATTAAACAGTTATTACCCGAGCTGGAACAATATGGTCTCAAATATCTGTGGGCCGAAGATGAAATTATGGGCCACCCCATGGAAGAAGGACCTGGAATAATAGTTTTTAGAGATGTTGACAAGACTTGCGATAGCATCGCCGAGTATTCAAAAAAGGATGCTCAGCGCTACCGTGAAATTTACGATGGTTTTGTTGAAATAAAAGATGGTTTCGCCAAAAATATGTTTTCGCCGCCGGCTCCACCCAGTTATATGCCAGCCTCTATGGAAAAGAGTCCGGAAGGCTTGAAGATGCTGCGTAATTATCAATTAAGTGCCAAAGCCTTTGTGATGGAAAACTTTGAAAACCCCTGGGTACAGGCGTTTTTGATTAGCTGGGCATTAGGGCCGAATATAAAACCAACACAACAGGGTGCTGGATCTATTTTTTATATCATGATTCCTGCCATTCATGTCTTTGGTCAGGCTATTCCCGAGGGTGGTAGTCAAATGCTACCCAATGCTTTAGCCCGATATGTAGAAGCCCACGGAGGCAAAGTCTTAACCAGCTCATCGGTAAAGAAAATTATTGTAGAAAAAGGTGAAGCCAGAGGCATTATCCTGGAAGATGATACCGAGATCAGAGCAACTAAAGCAGTAGTAACCTCTCTGGAGCCACGTCAGACCTTTTTACGTCTGGTTGATGAAGAGCACCTGCAGCCGGATTTTCTGAAAATGGTAAGGAACTTCGTCTTTGGAGACGTTGCTTCTTTTCGAGTACATTTTGCCCTGAATGAGGCTCCACAATTTATTGGCCGTGAAGACATCAGCAAAGCACCGTTTCAACGAACAATAATGTCTATCGCTGATATTGATCAACATTTTGCAGAATTATCTGTTGGTGCCTTGCCATCAGATCCACCCGTTCATGCTCACTGCTGGTCTATGCGTGACCCGAGCCGTGCACCGGAAGGAAAACATTCTTTTATGATCGACACCTTTGTACCAAGCAAATTGCGAAATGGTAACTGGAGCGATGTTAAAGATGAATATGCAAAAGTCTTAATTAAGACTCTGCGTAAATTTTCTACCAATATGTCAGATGATAATATACTTGCGCAACATGCCCACTCACCTGAAGATATAGAAGCACATAACTTGTGTTTTGTAGGAGGTGTGCCATCTGGTGGAGAACGCACACTGGCTCAATTAGGTTATTTTCGCCCTTTCCCAGGCTATTCCGACTATCGTTCCCCTATTAAAGGTTTATATATGGCAGGACCATCTTGCCACCCTGGCGGAGGCATTAGCGGCATGGGTGTCATAACAGCTAATGCGATACTCGAAGACTTTGAGATGAAAGATGATGATTTTTTGTAAGCAACAGTTTTCCTGATTGATACTGCAGGAACTTTCGATGAGAAATATATATAAAAGCCTGTTTTTTATATTTGTTTTTATTAGTAACACTGTATACGCAGACACTTTGGATAAGGTTCTGCAACGGGGTTATCTACGTTGTGGCGTAACAGACTCAGGACCGGGTTTTAGTAATATTAACGATAAGGGAGAGCGTGTCGGGTTTGAGATTGACCATTGCAAGACTATTGCCGCAGCAGTATTCGGCGAACTCAATCTCGAATATGTTCTTGTGACCCCACAAACTGCATTTACCCTGTTGCAAACTGGTGGTGTAGATATTTTCCCTGCCGGCGCGACATTATCTTTTTTACGTGACACTCAAATGGGACTCGATTTTGCGGGAGTCTATTTTTACGACGGACAGGGATTTATGGTACGTAAAGATCGCCATGTCAGCAAAGTAAGAGATCTTGAAGAAGCAACAATCTGTATAACTCAGGGAACAACCCTGGAGCAGAATCTCGCAGACTATTTTGGCAGCTTTGGTATTAAATATGATTTAGTAACTTTTTCTGATGTAGAAAAAGCAATACATGCTTATCAGGAAGATCGCTGCGATGCGATGACCATGCAACGAGCAGCGCTTGCTGCTCGCTCTGCAGGAATGCGTAATCGCGAAGAACATATGATTCTGGCTGAAATGATCTCAAAAGAACCTCAGGGCGCACTGGTCAGACAAGATGACCCAAAGTGGCGTGATATTGCATTTTGGGCATTTAATGCCCGCCTGGCTGCAGAAGAACTCGGTATAAATCAGGCCAACGTGATTAAACTAAAACAAAGTTCAAGTAATGCTGAAGTTCAGAGGCTATTGGGCATATACGGCGAATTTGGATCTACGCTGGGTCTGTCCAATGACTGGGCTTACCATATAATTCGACTGGTAGGTAATTATGAGGATATATGGAGACGTAATCTATCCGTCGTAGGGTTAGAAAGAGGACCCAATGCTCTTTGGCGTGACGGTGGCGTTATGATCGCCTTGCCTTTTAGATGAATTTACAAATTTCATGAAACTTTATACAACTGATGGCTCACCTTTCGGTGCCAGAGTCAAAATTCAGATCTATAAAAAGAATTTACCTGTGGAAATCCTGGCACCTCCCGGTGGTATGGGCTCAGCTGAACTTAAAAGTCTTTCTCCATCAGCAAAGATTCCTGTACTTGCTCTCGAAGACTCAATAATAATCGAATCGGAGATAATCCAGGAATACCTTGAAGATAAATTTCCGAAGCTATCATTAAGAGGTGATACTGCAGAGACGACGGCACATATTCGTATGTTAAGCGGGATTACTGATATCTATCTTGTTCCTGCCTTACAACCATTCCGCTCCTACCTTAAAGGAGAAAATGAGAATCGGGCGAATCTCCAGGAAGGTGTTGAAAACCTGCAATATATTTTTGGCATGTATGAATACTTTATGACAGGCAATAATTTTGCTGTCTCTGAGAAATTATCATTAGCAGATTGTGCCATGATTCCACTATTTTATTATCTCAGGTGTTTCTCTAAAGCAGTTGATGTTGACCTATCTTTAACTGATTTTCCCAGACTCGCAAACTGGGAAACTAATATCAAAAAAGACAAAGCGGTTGACCGGGTCTTGCAGGAAATAGAAGCAACTCGATAGCTGGATTACAATAATCAGTGGCTTAATATTTGACTTAGAAACTTTTTAAGTCGTTCTGACTCCGGGTTCTCGAAGAAAAGTTGCGGGTTGTTTTGTTCAACAATTTTTCCTTCATCCATGAAAATAATACGATTTGCTACCTGACGCGCAAAACCCATTTCATGTGTTACACAGATCATGGTCATTCCCGAATTAGCAAGACTGGTCATTGTTTCCAGCACCTCGCCGATCATTTCCGGATCAAGAGCGGATGTTGGTTCATCAAATAACATGATTTTCGGTTTCATACACAAGGCACGGGCAATCGCGACACGCTGTTGTTGACCACCAGACAGTTGTGAAGGGTATTTATGTGCGTGCTCCTGCATCTTTACCTTTTCCAGGTAACTGTCTGCAAGTTCTTCAGTTTGCTTAGCTGAGATTTTTTGTACCCAGACAGGAGCCAGTGTCAGGTTTTCCATAACTGTAAGGTGTGGAAACAGATTGAACTGCTGAAAGACCATGCCGATTTCTTCCCGGACTTTTCGAATATCCTTTAGATCTCCTAAATCGACGCCCTGTACCTCAAGTGTACCTTTCTGATATTTTTCCAAGGCATTAATACAGCGGATCAAAGTAGATTTTCCGGAACCTGAAGGTCCACAAATAACGATTTTCTCCCCCGAACTTACCTCAAGATCAATATCTTTCAGGACATGAAAGTCGTCAAACCATTTATTCAGACCAGCGATCTGAATCACCAAATTTGTTTGAGTATTTTCTTCCCGACTGGAATTATGCATAGGCTTCAAAATTCAAGGTTAATATGATGACTAAACCCATTTGACCATTAAAATCTTTTCTACTCAAATTAAAAACGAAAGGTCACAGCCCAGCTTGTTTAAGTATTACTTGCATCGCTCCTTGCTTCCTGAGGAAGTTCCAATTTTATTTCCTTCTGACCTCTGGGTAGACGCTAGAACAGCTACAACGACGAGGAATATGAAATATCAACAGACCTTAATTTGCGTAATACATGAAAAAACCCCCAATTCCAGTAAGGAAGTGAGGGTTTAGAATAATTATAAATAGCCGTGCTATTTACAATCTAATCAGAATTAAATACCGCCAAAGCTATAACTAATATTACCACCGAAGGTGCGCGGGTTTGGACGTAATCTAATACCACTTACGCCAAAGTTCTCCTGCGTTCCAGTGTAATACTCTTCATCGCCCAGGTTCTGCACGTAACCGGAGATGCTCCAGTTACCCATTTCAAAACCTGCGCGCAGGTTGATTAAGTCATAGTCCGGGCTCAGGTATGGATATTCATTCGGACCTGAAAAGTGAGTAACACCATTATTCGGCGCAAGACCATTTAACTGGCGATTAACCAGACCTTCAATATCAGAGTACTGGCCATCCCTATGAATATATTCCAAACGCAGCCAGGCCTCATTATTGCCAATGGGCCAACGGTACTCACCAACCAGGTTGGCGGTCAGCTCAGGCGCCTTCGGCAAACCCAAACCCTGCAATTCAGGCGCCCAGCCACCTGACAGCTCGACCGTTTGCTGGCTGAGAATCTTGGTCTGGATATAACCGATACCACCAGAAATCGTCAAATTATCGGAAACCAGTGCAACGAACTCGGCTTCAACGCCATCAGCTTTCGCGTCCGGTATATTGATAGTTTGCTCGAAGTTAGTTGCCAGGTCACCCGGCGTCAGAAAGAAGAACGACTCAAACTGCAGATCACGCCACTTCAGGTGAAACAGCGATGCATTCAAACGCAGTCGACTATCAAATAATTCAGATTTGAAACCAAGCTCGTAATTCCACAGCGTTTCCTTACCGTAGGGTGTGGAAAACGCGGGGGAACCAGCTGCGTTAGTGTTATTACCTACACTATGACCACCGGGCTTGTAGCCTTTCGAGATCATGGCATAGATATTCACTTCATCCATGACCTGGAAGCGAGCACCAAAGCGCGGTGAAAAGTCAGTAAAATCAGATTCCGCTGCAGCTTCAGGCCGCAAGCTGTTTGCAAAACTCTGGAAAAACGCGAAACCTGGGCCTCCAGGAAAACCTGGTGAACCTGGAAAACAACATGTCGGCCCAATGCCATTCGCTAGCAAGCTCTTGTCAACCTGGTCCCAGGAGAAACGACCACCGGCTATCAGGTCGAGTGTGTCTGTCATGTGAAAGGTCAAATCAGCAAATATAGATTTGTTTTCGATCTCAAAGTTCTTCGTGTTAAAGGCCAAACCAAGTCCCGTTGGAAATGGAGGTAACCACCCCGTTGTACCGTTTATTAAAGCGGTGGCATTTGAGGATATCCCGACTTTATTTGCCTGTTCCTGATCGTCTTTCGCGTACATCGCCCCGACGGTCCAGTCTACCGAATCGCCTGAATAATCCAGTCTTAATTCCGTGCTCCAGGAAAAGCCTTCATAAAGGTTTGAACGACTCAGAGTATCAACACCGCCAACCAGGTCCTGGTCAAAGAATCGTTTGTTTTCAGCATCAATAAAGCCCGAGATTGAAGTCAGCTTCATGTTGTCGTTGATTTGATGTTGAATATTTAGAATGGTAATAACACCCTCATTCTTGTTGAATTCCGCTAAATCGTGGCTAAGTGTATTCCTGTTATTCGGATAGAAGCCAGTGCCGGGATCAATTGCTGCGCCAATCCCCAGTGTATCAACCGTGTCCACGTCCAGGATACCTGATGGTATGTTCTCATCATGACCCTGATCAGCATCTGAATAGATAAACGTCAGGCCTACGGTAGTCTTTTCCGTTGCATCCCAGGTCGCTTTCAAGCGAGCAGTAATTTCTTCATAGCCACTATTCTTCGCACCATTAGGCGTAAAGTTATTGAATGCTGCGTTCGGACATGAGGCTGCACTTGCGCCTGTTCGGCAGGCGTTTTTGACACGGCCACCGCTGTCCTCATAGGAAACCACGGCTCTTACTTTCAATGTATCTGAGAGAGGCGCATTCACTATGCCTGTTACCTTGCCCATCTCATTGGCATCTTCGTAGCTTTCGCCACCGATGGAAAGTTTCCAGCCGAATTCATCAGTAGGTTCTGCCGTTCTCAGGTTAAGTGCACCACCGACAGAGTTACGTCCGAAGAAAGTACCCTGTGGTCCTCGCAGGACTTCAATACTTTGCATATCCGGTAGCGCGGGGTTCGCTACCTGGTTGGGTACAGAAGCAACACTAAAACCATCAAGATAGACACCTACCGAGTTTACTGTGGCATTCTCACCGGATATCAGGTTTCCGACACCGCGAATGGCGATACCGACACCTTTACTCCCGGTCTGACCGTCATCAGTAAATGCAACGTTTGGCGTGAGTGCCAGGTAATCTCTGGCCGACTGGATGTTAGTCTGTTCAATGGTAGCACCAGTAAAGGCCGTCACACTAACAGGGACTTCCTGCAGGCTTTGTTCACGTCGTTGTGCTGTTACAACAACTTCTTCAAGTGCGACCTGTGCTTGCACTGGTATTGCAACAACGATACTTATAACGCTGATAATTAATGTTTTTATCTTCATCAGGTGAGACCCCTCTATACTCGGCTTGGTTTTGTCAATAAATTAGAACTTTTACCCTAATAGCGCGCAATTTAAAGATAA
>JABHFC010000124.1 GCA_018676275.1 Gammaproteobacteria bacterium
AACGACGACAACTACGCACTCGCAGCTTAATACCCTGTAAGGGTGCCGTCTGCCCGGTATGTGCTTATGCATCCGGTCCCAGGCGTCGACTAACATAAGATCGCGATGATATTCGTCCGGCATTGATTCGTTAAAACCTTACGGAATCGTTAATTGTTGTCCCTGCCGTTCGGGTAGCAGTTAATTAAACTAATAGAGTCGGCTAAGCATGTAGAACCGAAGGCGGAGTACTTGCGGACGCGGGTTCGATTCCCGCCGCCTCCACCAATAACCAAGGTCACCTTTTTAGGTGGCCTTTTTTATTGGTGGCAGTGGTGAGGATGAAAAAACGCCTATCGGGTCGCTTACATGGATGTAAGCGGTAGAAAATGTCGGGAACACATTTTCGAAGAATCTTAAATTATCGTAACCAGCATAACGAAGCTCTTAAAATGACCGAGAGTGACCGCCTACAGAAAAACTAAATACTTCCCCTGTTTTAATCGGAGAATGCTTTAAAAAAGATCAGCCACTTATATAACGTTCAAGTTGTTCTATTGTTGATTTCTGTTCAATAATTGTTGCTTTAACAAGATCCCCGATCGAGATTACGCCCAGCAATTTTTCATCCGTCATTACCGGCAGATGTCTGATTTTGTTATCGGTCATTAGCGCCATACATTCATCTACCGTGCTCTCAGGGCTGGTATGAATAATATCCGATGTCATGATATCTACCACCGGCGTGTCTCTGGATGAACGCCCCTGAAGAATAACTTTTCGGGCATAATCTCTTTCTGAAATAATACCAACCAGTTTTTCATTTTCCATAACGACCAGTGCACCAACTCCCTTATCTGCCATAATTTCTATGGTCTCATATACAGTAGCATGAGGGCCTACAGACCATATTTCCTGTCCTTTATCTCCTAATAATTCACTTATAAGTTTCACTGAGATTTCTCCGGCATGTTTTACATTCTTATAAAATTTACGGGCATCGATAAAAGCTTAGAATCAAAATGTTTAATGATCAAGCAAGAGGGAAATGAATAGTTAAAACAGGGGTATGCAATGTGATTTTTATGGCTTAAACAATAAAAAGCCCCCGTCGCTAGCTCACAGGGGCTACTACCACGAATGGTGGTATTTATAGTGTAGAACACTCCCACTAAGTGTAGTCCAATTTTTGTAAAATGCATGAAAATTTTACCTAACCACCTTCGATATCGTAGTCTTCAAGATTGACCTGTTTTACTGTAGCCCTTACAAACTTCTCTTCACGTGGTAAAGGCACCGTGGCATCAATACCCATACGAGTCCACTTGTCGTCGTCCACACTTGGATTCAGACGGTGCCCGATACCATCCATAAAAATCACATCTTTTTCGAACTGGCAACGGGTTTGCACAGCCCATTCAACATCATCGACGCTGAATATATCCACATCGGTATCTACCAGTGTTACTGTCTTTATAAATGGATGAGCTACAAATGCCGCCATGATGACATTGCGCTGAATGCCTTCATGCTTCTTATCAATCTGTACGACCAGGTGATAGGGCACGGAACCATTAGAAAAATGCACAGCAGTAACATCCGGAACGATGGAATGCACTTTGTCGAATACCGCCGCGCTGACGCCAATACCAAAGGCGTTATAGACTTCCTTTCCTGAAAGTATGGATTGAAATACCGGCTCTTTACGTCGGGTAATTGCTGTCGCTTCAAACACCCAGCGATCTTCTCTTTCAGCATAATAACCAGTCACTTCTGCATAGGGTCCTTCCGGTTCACGCACATTCGGTAACACTTTCCCTTCGATAATAAACTGGGCATTGGCAACACCTTCAACAGCAACTGTTTGTGACTCAAGTAATTCAACCGGTTCGCCTCGTAACTGGCTGGCAATACCCAATTCATCCAGTTCAATCGGTGCCGCTGACGCCGGTGCGGCACCAGCCATGATCAATGGAAAATCAATGCCGTTATTCACTGTTAATTCCAGCGCCTCTCCTTTGGCTTCGGCACGCTTGTAGTAATCCATTAAATGACCAAGCTCTTCCAGTAAAAAGGTAAATCGATTCTTACCCACCACCATCATTCGATGTATTGATAGATTTCGCACCCCGGTATCTGGATCTTTTGCTATTACTACACTGGAAGTCAGATAGGCTCCACCATCACCTTCTGAGTGATGTGGGATCGGTAACTTGTATAAATCGACCTCTTCCTCGATGACCTCATTGGCTGGTCCTTTTTTTACAATGGGCGATTCCATCGGCGACTGTCGCCAGGCACGTATATCGTCGGCTATTGCAAAGGGCAAATTACCAATACTGGTATTAAACAAGTCTGCCAATATGCCCCGATGCCAGTAGAAACCCATCAAAACGGGATAGTCGCTGTCTTTTACATTTTCAAACAGGACAGCCTTGCCACCTTCATATTTTTTGGCAATACCAGCCAGTTCAAGATAGGAATCGACCTCGCTTTTGACACGTACCAGATGATTGTTTTCTTCGAGGAAAGCGATGTATTGCTGCAGATCGATTAAGTTGCGTTTTGCCAGATCCATTCTTGTTACCCTTAATTTGTTATCTACGAAGCCTACGAATAATTTATTCTATCTTCGGGTAGGCGTTGAGCGAGTAGTATACAAGGAATAACGAAGCTTTCGCATCGTCATTTACTGAAAATGGCAGGCTGAAAAGGAAATGAGTCTGATATTTTGATTTAGATCAAAATGCCTCCTGTTTTAAGAGACTGTGCTGGCTTCCCGTTCTAATTATGTCCAGTTACCTATCAGACAATCTTGCACAGCACCTGTAAACCGCTGTGCTTCATAGGTTTTTGTAGTGTAACATTCTGAAAAATTCCCTTACCATGTTGCCATATCAGGTAATGGAAAAAACTCGAGAGGTAATTACAGCATGCGTCTAATTATTGGTATCTCCGGCTCCAGTGGAGTGATTTACGGTATTCGTTTACTGGAAGTACTACGGGAACAGCCAGAAGTAGAGACTCATCTTGTTATGTCACCTACTGCAAAAATGAACATTCCTATTGAAACCGACATGACAGCAAAACAGGTCGAAGCTTTAGCGGATTGTGTTCATAATTTCAGCGATGTCGCCGCCAGTATTTCCAGCGGATCATTCAAAACAGATGGTATGATCATAGCTCCCTGCTCGATGAAAACCCTGTCATCAATTGTGCACTCTTTCGCCGACAACTTACTTGCAAGAGCAGCCGATGTTGTACTAAAAGAAGGACGCAAGCTTGTTCTCATGCCGAGGGAAACACCTTTACATGTTGGTCATTGTCGTTTGCTTTATGAGGCAGCCCAAATGGGCGTTCAGATAGCACCGCCGATGCCTGCTTTTTATAATCGACCCGAATCCATAGATGATCTCGTTAATCATTCTGTAGGTCGTGTTCTCGATCTTTTCTCACTGGACTCGGGCATAGTCAAACGCTGGGCAGGAACAAAGAAAAAAAAGTAAGCTCAGTTTTCGAAATTCAATGTAGTACTAATATCAGCGGCAGACAACTCGGCTACTCCTGCCTGTATAATAGTAATTAACCTTTCTTTGACAAAATCATCAAGAACAATATCGACAGTATCAAAATACTGACGAATATTTTTTGTTATCGCTGTAAGTTGTTCCGCAGGTGATTGTTCTTTTTCTTCGATAGACAAAGTCAATGATTCCAGAACATCCTGTTGTATCTTCTCTGCCTTAAGCTCCACCCCTTTTACTTTTTCCCGAAACTCCATGCATGTCTCAGTTGGCATACGTGGATCAATACAACCGTCAAGCTTCATCCATGTTCTGGCATTTCGCAAAGGACGTACAACCCGCTCTGCCCAATTTTCGGAAAATTCAAATACGTGCTGAAAATACTCTTTTTCCTGTTGTCCACGCGTCACACCATACCAACAACAGAACAACAGCATATTTACATCGACACCCCGTTCATCTTGCAAAGATAAACAGGCTTCAGGAACGAACTCAGTTCGATAAGTTCTTACAGATAAATCCCAGAATGATTCATACATAATCTCAATATTTCCTGATTTTCATAGTAGCCTGTCTTATATTTTTTTGTCACTACGCTATTGTTTTTACTTACATTTCTTAATTGATAACTTATGCAGCACGATAAAAACTCCGATTCAGCCGCCTATGCTACGACCTGACCAATTTCCCTACAATTAATCTTTTCGTTTCGTATAATATCGAAGCAATCTTCTAAATAATGCAAATATTGGGAGAAACAGGATGAAATCCGTAGATAACTTAATATCCGACATAATATTCCTGCCGTTATTCTGTAGGCTATTTGGAAATAGTTGGTCCGGGCTTTTATTGATTATTTTTACGATTTCACTTACCTCCTGTTCGACTTTACAGACAACGCCTTTAACTTCCGATATTGAGAATTGGCATTTACCATCGGCTATTCCATCATTCGCTAAAGAACGACCAACAATTATAGGTGCGGATGAGATCTATCGTTTGTCGAAAGAACAACAAAACGCGTTTCTCAAATACTATCGCGACTCCGAAAACCAGGAGGTGCCTGGCAATGAACGCATCGTTCATTATCTCAGCAAAAAGGCCAGAACCTTTGTATATAATCCTGCCACACGTACGGCCAACGAAGTATTTTTATTTACCGGAGGTAACTGTTTATCTCTGGCAAATGCTACCACCGCTCTTGCCCGCCTGGTCAACGTGAGAGTAACTTACCAGTACATGGAAGATTTACCTATATTTGAAAAGATGGATAATATTATTTTTCGTGGCGCCCATGTACGCAGTGTATTGTCATTTCCTACATCACATTTAGACGAACACACCAGCAAGGGGACGACAATATTAAACGCGAATCCCTCAAGGGTAGTCGTTGACTATTTTGCTAACGGGAAATCCCGTTATGTCAGCAATATTTCAGAACAGGAATTTACGGCCATGTACTATCGCAACCTGGCTGCTGATGCAATGGCAGAAGAAAATTATTCCCGCACATATTGGTTAATAGAGGAATCCATGATACATGCGCCGGATCATCCTGATGCTTTAAACATGCTGGCAATTCTCTATCGTCGTACTGGTGATGAACAGAATGCCGAGTTGGTCTATCGTTATGGTATTAACAAATCCAATGAAAAATTAAGTTTACTCAAAAACTATCGTACATTGCTTAAAAGACAGGGGCGAATAAACGAAGCCCGGGGAATAACACGACGTATAGCTAAATTTGAAGATGCAGATCCATTTGAATGGTGGTCACTGGCAGAAGGCGCTTACAGCGAAGAAAACTATTCTGATGCGCTCATGTACTATAAAAAGTCAGTAGAGATAGCGCCCTATCTGCACGAAGGTTACTTTGGTATCGCAAAAACCTATTATCAATTGGGCCGACTAGATTCTGCAGAGACTGCAATGGCCAGCGCAGTAGAGAATGCCAGTCGAAAAGAATTTCGGAGCCTTTATGAAGTTAAGTTACAGGTGCTGTCTAATCTCGAGTGAATATCGGGAATACTCGGAGCATCGAAGCGATGCCCATTATCATAAGTCACAATTTTGTACTTATTACTGGCACATACATGTTGTGATTTCGAACTCCCTTTATCAACGAGCGCGTTGTCAAGTACCTGAGCATGTGCAATTCAATGCACAAGATGCATCGCAATAAAAAAGACTTTACTGAGTAATCAATACAGAATAAGTATTTAAAAAATATCAGTGACCATCAAGCATCAGATGGTTCAAGCCGGCTTTGCGTCTCCGCATACTGCTTCTTAATTTCCAGTACATCAGGAATTATACTTAAAAATGTATCAGAAAGCTCAGGATCAAAGTGCTTTCCCTTTTCATTGCTGATTAATTCTACTGCATCTTCCACAGACCATGCCTTTTTGTATGGTCGCTCTGTCGTCAATGCATCAAACACATCTGCTATTGCGCATATTCTACCAACTAAAGGAATTTCTTCCCCCTTAAGCCCATTTGGATAGCCACTACCGTCCCATTTTTCATGATGGGTGATTGCAATTGTCCCTGCCATTTGTAATATCTCTGAATCTTGTTCGCCAATAATACGGCTTCCATATTCTGCATGTTTTTTCATTAGAGTCCATTCATCACCGTCCAGTTTCCCCGGTTTCAAAAGAATATGATCAGGTATGCCTATCTTGCCAAGATCATGCATTGGTGAAGCATTGAAAAGGTTTTCACAGGCTTCTTTTTCCATGCCGATAGCGCTTCCAATGAGCTTGGAATAATAGCTCATACGAATTACGTGCATTCCGGTTTCATTGTCTTTAAATTCTGCTGCCAGGCCCAACCGTCTGATAATTTCCATTCTGGTATCATCAAGTTCTTTAGTACGCTGTCGAACTTTGTCTGACAACATCTTATTCTGGTCACACAAAGCCAGATGAGTTCTTACACGCGCCTGAACTATGGGTGGGCTTACAGGCTTGGTGATATAATCGATGGCACCGAGTTCAAATCCGCGTGTTTCGTCTTTAACCTCACCTTTTGCTGTCACAAATATTATTGGTATTTGTCGAGTAGTGTAGTCGGACTTGAGTTGCTCACATACCTGGTAGCCATCCATACCTGGCATCATTACATCCAATAGAATTAAATCAGGTGGATTATCAGATCTGGATATGGCAAGTGCCTTTTCTCCATTTATGGCAACACGTATTTTGTAATCCATATTTAAAACATTATTGAGAATATCTATATTTTGCGGTGTATCATCAACAATCAATATTGTTTGTTTCGATTCTATATCGTCCACATCGTTCTCCTTCCATTTATCAAATACTATTCACACTCAATCACTAGCCATAAAATATTTTCTAAAAATATATATTTTAAAATTATTAACAGTAATATCTACAATATCCCCTGATTAATTTTTGATCATCTCGCCTAATTGCACCCCGTTCTTCAAGTCATCTAATCAAGGGATATTCCTATTCGAGTTATCAGATCTTTCAATTTTTCTCGTGCTTCATCATAATCATAATTTGTTATATGCTTTTCAAGGGCATCAAAATAATTCCTATGACTATCTTCATTCAATAATTGTTTTATTTTTGCGAATGAAGAAGTCGCTTCTCCATCATTATTCGCCAGTTGCGTATCAAAATTCTTTAAAAGAGACATTAGCTCAGCATTATCCTGATAAGCATTTCCGATTGACCTCATCAATTGTATATTACTATTTTCATGCTGCTTTAATGCTTCCTCTTTTTCATACTCTTCCCTTTTATTAAAAGCTCTTGTTATCGTCGCGCATAATAATTCCCGACTAACTGGTTTAACCAGGTATGCGTCCAAGCTGCTATCAGCTGCCTGTTGTATTAATTCTTCTCTGTCATAAGCTGACACCATGATAATAATCGGAGTGAATGGAAGATCTTTGTCTTCCAGAATACGTTTGCCCGCCTCAATCCCATTCATATTCTGCATCCTCCAATCCATCAGTATTAACTTAACTGGATCACCTCCTGTGTTTGATTTTAGTGTTTCTATTGCTTCCATACCTGACGTAACTCCAGTAACAATGCAACCAATATCTTCCATGTACAGTGATAATATTTTTCTTGAAGTAGAATTATCATCGACTACGAGTACATGCATGCCTTGCAATTTTGACGGTAATAATTCAATCTGTTTTTCATGGTTTTTAGCACTAAGCTCAAGCATGAGCGAAACATGAAAAGTACTACCTTCTCCAATATTTGATTCAACGCTGATTTCGCCTCCCATCATTTCTACCAGTTGCTTACTAATCACCAGTCCAAGACCAAGACCACCGCGTTTACGTGTCGAAGATTCTTCTAATTGTGTAAAAGAACGAAAAAGTCTGGCAAGTTGACTCTCATCCATGCCAATCCCGCTATCAGATACAGAGAACTTTATTCTTACTTTATTCTCAATTTCTTCTATAAGTCGGATAGTGATGATAATTTCGCCTGTTTCTGTGTATTTAATTGAATTATCTATCAGGTGGGTCAGAACCTGTTGTAGGTGTAAGGGATCGCCCAGAAAATAGCCTGGCATATCTTTTTGTAGATCGAAAA
>JABHFC010000125.1 GCA_018676275.1 Gammaproteobacteria bacterium
CATTTCAACCAGGGCATTTTTTGGCCAGCCTCGTTCAGGCAGTATCGCATCCAGTGAAGGGTAACCGGTGGGGAGTCCGGTTACGCCTTCACCCTGCGCCTCACTACCCAGCCAGATATGAGGATTGTTGTGTACTAAGTGTTGTAGTTGGCTGTTCATTATTCTTCTCCTCCAGTTATTTCCCCATCTGGCTTTATTTCCTTACATTTCTTCAGGCACAGAGAAACCCATTAAGCCTTTAAGGCAGTTTTCAAAGTGGCGGAAGCCAGAGATAAATACCTTCCTTAGAGGAAGGACAGATCCTTATATATCTATAAGGGGACTTGGTTTTTATTTAGACACTCAAGATCATGCATAGCTAAAACTGCCGTATCACACCAACAGCTATACCTTCTATGTCGAGTGCCTGTTCTTTTAAATTAACTTCAATGGCCTGGAAATCAGGATTCTCTGCTTCCAGGTAAACTATGTGGCCTTGTCGATTAAGACGTTTGACCGTTACTTCATTTTCCAGTCTTGCTACTATTATTTGACCATTCTCAGCAGCAGGGCGGCGATGTACTGCCAGCAAATCCCCGTCCAGAATGCCCACATCGCGCATACTTTCTCCCTGTACACGTAATAAATAATCTGCATTTGGTGTGAAAATACCCGGATCTACCTGCCGATAGTCTTCAATATTCTCTTCTGCCAGCATTGGTTGACCGGCAGCAACCCGACCAACCAGCGGCAATCCCTGTTCAAACATATCAATCTGCACCAGGCGAATCCCGCGGGAGGCATTGGGGATCAATTCAATCGCGCCTTTACGCTCCAGAGCCTGTAAATGCCCGCGAACCCCGTTGGTAGAACTCAAATTCATGCCCTCAGCTATCTCTGCTACCGTTGGAGGCATGTCGTTGTTTTTGATACTTTCTCTAATAAAATCAAGTATCTCTAGTTGTCTGGCTGTTAATGTGAGCATAGTGCTTATTTAATCAGTGCTTTTATAAGCAGTATAGTTAAGTTTTATACATCGTCAAGCAGGAATTTCAAATAAGATTTATTTAGAGTAGATCTATGTCTGCTCTTTGAGCTATCCCCATAACTTTTAAAACCAGCAGAAAACCAGCATAGAAAACCATTTCCCTTATTTCAGGAATAAGAACATTTCTTGTTAATATGTCAGATATGACATATTATTTGTCCCATGAGTCTTAAGGATAAGCCGCTCGTCTGGCTCCATGGAGAAATTAAAACGTCGCCACTATCGTCAACAGCGAGAGTCAAAGCAGGATATTTGTTACGTGTTTTACAGGGTGGTGAGATTCTTTCGATGCCTTATTCACGAGCGATGCCTATTATCGGTAGGAACTCTCATGAACTTAGAATTACGGATGAGAATAAAATATGGCGAATAGTTTATCGAATTGACTCTGACGCAATTGTGATCACTGAAGTGTTTGAAAAGAAAACAGGCAAAACGCCAAAAGCAGTCCTGGAAAACTCGAGTAATAGATTGAGGAAGTACGATAATGAAAGTAACTAAGCAGAAAAAGCTCGAAGCGAAAGGCTGGAAGGTAGGTTCAGTTACTGATTTTCTGGACCTTTCTGAAGAAGAATCCGCTTATATCGAGTTGAAACTATCACTAAGTCATTCTCTAAAAGAACACCGTTCGAAAAAGAAGCTAAGCCAGATTGAAGTCGCAAAGATTGTTAAGACCAGTCAATCCCGTGTCGCTAAAATGGAGGCGGGTGACCCTTCTGTCTCAATCGATCTGTTGATAAAATCACTCCTTGCCCTCGGCGCATCCAGTAAAGATTTAGCTAAAGCTATAGCGTGACAAAGCTAGCAGATAGCGTTTCTCAGTACGAATCTGGCTTCTTTAAACACGAGAGAGATAAGACATGTGTGGACGAATGAATGTCAGCGATAGCCCCTTTGTCAAAGAATTGATGAAGGCACTGGGAATAACAGCTTTGCCACAGGTCAGAAACAATGTTGGCCCCGGTAGTAGTGCAAATATTGTTATTCAGCAAGATAATGAACGGCGACTGATTGAAGCCATATGGTCCTTACTTATCGAGCCGAAAAAAGATAAACCCGGATTTCGCCCAAGTCCGAAGTGGCATACTTTTAACTCAAAATCGACTCGTTTGACCAGTAGTCCCTTATGGTCATCAGCATTTAAATCCCACCGCGCCATTATTCCCGCAAGTTGTTTTTTCGAGTGGAAAGATAAGGTCTGTTACGCCATCGAACCAGTAGACAGCGCCATCGCGTTTGCGGGTCTATATCGTAGCTGGCAGTTTGATGATGAGAACGTGCATTCCTTCTCAGTTATTACACTACCGGGACAAAACAACTTTAAACATATCCACGATAAAAGTTACCCACTGATCTTAGAAGCAAAGGATTATGAACAATGGCTGGATCCGAAGCTGAAGGATACAAGTGTTTTTAAGGAGCTACTCGATTCCGGTATTCGCAAAGAAATTAGCGTTACTCCAGTCGACTCTCCGAAGAATATGAATAAGATAGGGGAGAAAAAGTTAATAACTGCGCAGGCAGCTTGAACAATATCTCAAGCTCACTCAGCCATAACCCGCTCTAATCTTTCAGGGTGACGCCATTTGCCTCCTTTCAGACGCATCAGGCAAATTACCGTGATTGCAAATATCATAACGACAAACGCAAGCCATGAAATTTTGGGGCCCAATTCAAATACTCTTATAATCAGGTACTGAGCCAGCAGCATAGTCCAATATAAAGTAACTGAACTAATCATTAGCCAGCGAGTATCGCCGGCGCCTCTTAGCACAGCACTTGATACCAGGCGAGCAGCATCAGCCATGACGTAGGTTGCAAGACCTATCATCATAAAACTCGTTATTTCTATAATCTCCTGATAATCCTTACCGGGGGAAACAAAAATCTCAACCATCGGCAGGCGAAAAATTATAAAAACTATTGCCAGGATTCCGGTGTAACCCAACGCAATTAAAAACCCGGAGATAATCACTTCATTGGTTTTCTCCATATTATTTGCGCCGACAAATCTTCCTGTTAGGCTAATCACTCCTATGTTCAGACCGAGCATAGGCACGAAGGCAAGAATGTCCCAGTTAAACACAATAGCCGCTGCTGCTGCCTCAGCGATCCCGTAAGATTGAAACATCAACAGAAAAAGATTAAAGGCAGCAACGTTTAGAAACATTTCGAGCCCTGATGGGAGTCCAAGTCTTATGTAACGTCGCATTATTGCTTTATCAAATCTAAACGAATCCATTACCCGATAGAGACGTCTGTTATTTTCTTCGAAATAAAACATGAGAAAAAGAACGAGGGAGAATGCGCTGCTTATAATGGTGCCAATTGCAGCGCCGGCAATTCCCAAAGCAGGCAAACCGAATTTTCCAAAAATAAGCATGTAGGAAATAGGTACATTCATCATCATTCCCAACACGTCACATATCATAACTACTTTGGTTCTTCCTATTCCCGAAAAGTATGATGCAATACAGAGCTTGCTTAAAGGCAGGAAGCAACTGACCATTAACAGGTAGTAGTAAATGCTTTCCAGTTCCACCTGTCTTGGGTCATGGTCCATCGCCGCAAAAAGCTTGCCGACAAAATAAGTAACCAGAATTAGTATCGGCATACTCAAGACAGTAATAATCAAGCCCTGGGTAACAACACGAGCGCACTTGTGCTTTTCTCCGGCGCCAAAATATTGTGCCACCAGTGCATTGGCATAGGAAAGCAAACCGATGAAAAGCGAAATTGAAAAGAAGGAAGCTACGCCGCCGCCTAATGCTGCAGCCATCATGATCGGTTCGATTTGCGACATGAAATAACGATCAGTAAAAATCATGACCGCGAACGCACCCTGGGAAATAACCATCGGCAACGATAGTCTAAGCAATTCCTGCAAGGTGTCTTTATTTAATCGATACCAGTCCATACCAGTTTTGGTGCGCGTTCTGTTTTAATCGGGGAATGTACTACTTCAACAATCGGGGAATGCCGCGACTAATCTGTAGCTATTGCAGTATAAGTTATCATTTTTAGTTCAACTATAGTGAAAAAAATTATTCATCCTGGTTTGAAAAACTTTATTTTTAATTTTCAATGCAACACTAAGTTCTATTTCTGGAATAGGGCTTTAGCCCTCGTTGGCAATGCTCATTTTGTCGGATATAGTACTTTCCACTCAGGTATTTCTTCACTCAGGGGCGCCAATATAAATGAATATCGCAGTATTTGTGTCGATCTGGTCTGTCGATAATTCTTCTGTAGAATTGAATGACATATTTCGTGATGCTCCTCTAGATTTTCTCAAAGGAGAGAGTGCTGTAGGTGCTGTTGAAATATATACGCCTGAAACAGGTGATGTACCAAAGATGGAAGATATCCCCGCGCCAACAATTATTATTCAAATTGATATGAATGATGCGGGTGCTGCACAGGCTTTAGTCAGTTCCGATAAGTTTCAGGGACTTTTCATGGACAAGACAGCCTATTCTTCAGCTGTAGAAGATATCAAACTTGAGATTACAAAAGCTGTACATTTCCCACTTCCGGGAAATGATATGCCACCACCAAGAACTGCTGCCATGTCATTTGTAGTTCGTTATTACGGCCCTGTAAAAGATGCTGCTGAATTTGTGGGTTTCTATACTAATAACCATCCTCCCATTTTGAGTAATTTCCCTGGCATTCGAAATGTTCTTTGCTATCTGCCGCTTGATTGCCAAAACTCCGGAGAAGTAATCGATAACCGTCTTATTATAGGTAACGAAGTTGTATTTGATGATCTGGATGGATTGAAAGCAGCGTTAAGCTCAGATGTATTAGCTCTGGCTCAGGAAGACAGTAAGCACTTTCAACATTTTGGATACAGTACTCATCACGCAATGCACCGTGAGCTTGTTTATAGTCGTCCGGATTAATTAACTTTACGAAAAGGTTTATTACATAGATCACAGCTGACTCGAAGTTTTGGTTTCCCCCATATATTTGTGTCGCAACCGGGGCAAGTATATTTGGTTTTATTCTTTTTGCCCTTTTCTTCGAGCACAATATCAATAGGTGTCAGATCAGGGACTAATTCTTCAATCCGGGTATTCAGTACTTCCTCTATCTCCGCTGTAATCTCGTTACCAACCGAAAACTCTGTTTCACCTCTAACCTGACAACACTCATTACTTGCCGGGATGCGGTCTATCCAGCTTATTTGAAAACCATTCTCAACTAATGATTCACAAGCCTGTAAAAATGGACCTCCACTAACAGGATAGTCAGACATTTGCTGTCCTGTTTTTTTTGCACCTGGCAGTCCGGTCTGACTGGGCATCAAACCAATACCTTCCATTCTCATAGCCCACTCACGATTGTGATAGCCATGCCTGCTTTTACGTGCCCCGAATACTTGCTGCCATAAATGGCATTGCTCGTGTACCAGTGTTTGCAGGACTTCTACCAGGCTATGTGATGCGAAATAGGCTGGATTGATTGCTATTTCGTGCGCTTTCTGGCCCTTTCGATTTCCCCAGCGATTTGGAGAGAAATACCCAAGTGTATTGGTCTCTCGTTGCACGGTAAGCAAGCATTGGGGAAGATTATTATTAAAAAGAGTTTCGTTGAAATGGTCAAACGCCAGGCTAAGAAGACTGTAAAACTCGTCGGTTGGTGAGATTACTGTGATTTTTTTAGTCATTTATAAAATATATCGTACGATACAATTATAAACAACATGGGATTTACTATGCTGGGAAGAAGAGAGGACATATCCGGAAAGTGCTTCCCTGAAAAAATCACTCAAAATGATAAGCTGGCAATTCGAAACAACAATTTAATAGAGGATGTGCAATGACCTGGATTAAAACTATCCCTTATGAAGAAGCTGAAGGGCAGCTGTTGAAATTGTACGAACGTGTCAAAGGGCCAGACAATAATATTGATAACATTATGCTGGCGCATAGTTTAAGACCTCATAGTATGACCGGTCATATGACTTTGTATAAGAATGTTCTGCATCACTCCAGAAATACGATAGAGAAATGGACTCTGGAATTGTTTGGTGTCTATACGAGCATACTAAATGAATGCGATTATTGTGTAGAACATCATTTCAATGGCATGAAAGGTTTGCTCAAAGACGATAGCTACGCGAACGATATGCGAAAGGCGCTGGTATCAGAAGAATGGGAAGGC
>JABHFC010000126.1 GCA_018676275.1 Gammaproteobacteria bacterium
AGCAGAATTGAAACGCCAGGCCAAGCTGGTGAAAAACAACCAGGTATCAGAAGAAGCCTACGATAAAGCAGTGCGCGTACGAAAAGCAGCGGTCGCCGAACTCGCCGTTGCAGAACAGACTCTTTCACTGATGCTTGAAGGTACACGAAAGGAAGACATCGATGTCGCCCGCGCAGATGTTGCTGAAGCTGCTCATGCATTCGCCATGAGCCAGGCAGGTTATCGAGATGAAGATATTACCCGGGCAGCAGCGCGAACTGCGGCAGCAGTCGCCAGGCTCGAATCCATCCAGGTACGGATCGATGAACTTGAAGTTAAATCACCCTGTAGCTGCGTGGTTGAAGCCATCGATCTTCGTCCCGGTGATCTGGTTCCTGCCAATGCACCTGCTGTGTCCTTACTTGATCTAAACAGGCTTTGGGTAAGAAGCTATATTCCCGAAGCACGCCTGAGTAAAATCCAGCTAGGTATGCAGGTACCGGTTCGCGTCGATGGACTGGAGGATGAAAAATTCATCGGCAAGATCACATTCATTGCCCAGGGTGGTGAATTCACACCACGTAATATCCAGACACCGGAAGAACGCAGCAAGCAGGTGTTTCGGGTAAAAGTCACCCTACAGGAAGGCAAGGAACGTTTACGGGTTGGCCTGGCTGCAGACGTTCTGTTTAATGAGGCCGAAGCACCTTGACTCAGGCAGTCATCACGGCGGAGGGTTTAACCCGTCGCTTTGGTGATTTTGTAGCGGTAGCTGATGTCTCCTTTTCTATTCCCAAAGCATCCATCTTTGGTCTGTTAGGTCCAAACGGCTCCGGCAAATCGACAATCATCCGCATGCTCTGTGGTGTTCTCACACCAAGTGCAGGTAGCGGCACAGTAATGGGTATTGATGTCGGTAAAGATCCGGAGGCGGTTAAACAACATATAGGTTACATGTCACAAAAATTCAGTCTCTATTCCGATCTTACCGTGTTGGAGAACCTGGATTTTTACGGACGCATTTATGGTCTCACCGGCACAAGACATAAGCAACGACGCGAAGCCGTTGTCGCCCTGACCGGCATCGATCCTTATATGGATCGTCTGGCAGGTGATCTCTCCGGCGGCTGGAAACAACGTCTGGCACTTGCCTGCGCGATGATCCATGAACCGAAAGTACTTTTTCTTGATGAACCCACCGCAGGTATTGATCCAGTTGCACGACGTGAATTATGGGATCTGCTGTTTGAGCTAAGTAACCAGGGTGTCACCATGTTCGTCACCACCCATTACATGGATGAAGCGGAACGTTGTACCAGTGTTGGTTATATTTATTTATCCCGACTGGTCGCTTTAGGTGAGCCGGAAGAATTAAAAGCAAACCCGATAGTCACCCCGCAAGGTAGTCGGCGCTTCGCCATCAATTGTAGTAAACCAACCGCAACCCTGGTCAAAGCGAAAACACTGGATAGTGTCAGAGACGTAACCTTATTTGGTGACACCTTGCATATCCTCGTTGATGACACACTGGATCCCGATGAATTATTAACAATAATCGCACCGGATGACAAGAAAGCTGCTTATCATCCTGCCGATCCTTCTCTTGAAGATGTGTTTGTCTTACTCAGTCGCGCCGAAGCTGAAGCCCAGGAAAAAATAACATGAATGGTTTCATGGCCATCTTCCTGAAGGAGTTTGCCCATATCAGGCGCGAGCGCAGCACTATTGTTTTCGCTTTTGTTCTGCCGGCCTTTTTGTTAATCGTTTTTGGTTTTGCCATTGATGTCACCATTGAAAACATTCCAACGGTAGTACTGAATCTTGATGGACGCATGGAAAGCCGCGAATTGATCGCTGCGCTTAAAAACACAGAGACATTTGAGGTGATTGAGGACGTACAGGATTTACAATCATTTCATGATGCACTTGAATCGGGTCGGGCAAAAACCGGTGTGCTGATACCGGTAGAATATTCAGAACGCCTGCTACGTAGTGAACAGGCCTATGTACAGGTACTAATTGATGGCAGTGATTCACAGGTCGCTACTACTGCATTGAATACCGTTAATTTGCTGACCATTGATTTATCCATTCGCCGCGCTCGTGCCTTTGGCGAAAAACTCGGCATTGCACCTGCCCGCTCAGCAACCGGCGCTGTTGTCTTACCAATTGAGGCGCGAACCCGCCTACTCTATAACCCGGATCTGGAAAGCTCGCATTTCTTTGTACCCGGCCTGGTCGCAATCATCTTGCAACTGGTGTTGTTATTTCTAACCAGCACCTCGATAGTCCGCGAACGCGAACTGGGCACACTTGAACAAATCTTTGTCACACCGGTAAGTCGTGGCGGCCTCTTACTCGGTAAATTATTACCCTATGCCATCATGGCTTTTGGTGCATTGATGATCGTGCTGACACTGATGACAACATTATTTGAAGTCCGCATCAATGGCAGTTTAGTTTTACTTATATTTCTTTCCTGCCTGTTTATCCTCACCGCCCTTGGTCTTGGTTTACTGATTTCAACCATCGCACGAGCACAGGTTCAGGCCATGCAGTTCGCGTTTATGATCATGTTGCCATCAGTGTTGTTATCCGGCTTCATGTTTCCACGTTCTGAAATGCCAATGATTATTTACCTGTTTAGTCATTTACTACCTGTTACCTATTTTATTGAAATATTACGTGGCATCATCATTCGTGGTGCGGAGCTTCGCGCCCTGCTGCCCCATGTTGCAGGACTAGTCACCTGTCTGGTTGTTGTTCTCACTCTTAGTATTACCCGTTTCCGTAAACAACTGGATTAATCGTCTATAATAATGATTACATACACTTCGCAGAGTTGATCCACGTCAACAGGTTTAATCTCATGACTACTACACTTTATATATAACTTCTATTAAGCAGGAGAAAGCTTATGTTTATTCGCAAAATTTTGAGTATCTTTACAGCATTATTACTACTCTTATCACTAGCTGCCTGTGAAGCGGAACGCACATCCGGTCAGGGCATGGTATTACCCGCCGGTGATATAGAAGCTGGTAAAGCAAACTTCATTAACCTGGGTTGTATCCAGTGTCACAGTGTCGCCGGTGCAGAGCCACTTGAGTACGAAAGTGAAACGGTACCCATGTTATTGCTTGGTGGTAAGGTCAGAAAGGTAAAAACCTATGGCGAATTAGTCACCTCCATTGTCAATCCAGAACATATAGTTTCACCTGCCTACCTGGAAAAATTAAAGCCCAGTGAAAATGAGGGCGAAGTGTCTACCCCGATGCCATCATTTAACGATGAAATGACAGTCGCACAATTAATCGACCTGATAACTTATCTTGATTCCAACTACGAGAAGTTAATGCCCGATTATGTGAGTCATCATCATAGTTTTGGAGCGTATTAAGCAAAGCTTATATTGGAGCGGGAACCCTGTACCTCATTCGTCATACTGGCGAAAGCCAGTATGAGGAATAACCCGTATTAAAACAGCCGTCATTCCGGGCTCGACCCGGAATCCAGTTAAAGAATAACCGCTTTCAGCGGGTCAATAATCGACTGGATGCTAGTATTCACCAGCATGACGTTTGGTTTCAATATGGCAATCGGCACTTTGATCTCAATCAAAGGTCAAATATCATAGATACGTTAAACTAAAACTCATTTCTTGCATAACTGAGGACTAAGCAATGAAACTGACATCACTTTTAATCACACTTTTATTAGTGACACTACCTGTAAGTGCGGAGATACAAACAGAAGAAAGTGTCATCAAAGAAACAACTACTAGCGTACTCAAGCAACTGAATGAGAATCGCGACCGCCTGAAAAACGAACCGCAATATATTCAGAAACTCGTAAACGAACTGATCATTCCCCACTTTGATTTCGAACTGATGTCGGAACTGGTGTTGGGTAGCTATTGGCAGAAATTCAACCAGGTGCAACAGAGTTGTTTTATCTCTGGTTTCAGGAACCTGCTGGTAGAAAGATACGCCTACATATTGCTCAGCTATGATGATCATGAAATTTCCTACGGTGCATCTAAATACATCGGTAATAAAGGTTACAAACTGGTAAGCCAAACCATCAGTCGGGAAGGTGCGAAACCCTTGCCGATTGGATATGCAATGCAACTAACGGGTGATGAATGGAAAGTTGTCGATCTAATCATTGATGAAATCAGCCTGATCAGAGGTTACAGCGGTATGTTTCAAAGCTGGATACATACACAGGGCCGTGACTACTTCATTAGCAATTTTTCTGAGTGCAACGAATAGAATAGAATCGACAAACCTGGTTTTATTCACCATCCCTTAAAGGAAGCTGGCGACTATGCCTTTGCTCCGCGCCTATCAGCACCTTGTATTTGAACGCCCGCGACTGGTGCTGGTAATTGTCGCTTTACTAAGCATCCTGGCTATCTTTTATTCTTCACAATTTGAACTCGATGCATCCGGCGAATCATTAGTACTGGAAAATGATGCGAGCCTGAACTATTACCGTGAAATAAGAGAAGACTACGGTACTGATGAGTTCCTGGTCATCACCTATGCACCCTATGCTGATTTGTTATCAGCGGAATCCCTTGCCGGTATTCGCTCACTAAGAGATCAATTACTGCAGCTGGATAATATTGAGCAGGTTAATTCCATTCTCGATGCACCGGTGATTTACAACGCCGGTGTCAAACTGTCCGAGCTTGGTGACAAACTACAGACATTGGATACAAACGAGGTCGATGTAGATCTGGCCAGACTGGAATTTTCGACTAATCCTTTCTACCGCGAATTACTGGTCAGCACTGATGGCCTTACTACTGCCCTGCAGGCAATTTTCAAATTTGACGATAAACAGTTTAAATTACTTAACCAGCGTAAAAAGCTGAATAACCTTGTCGAACAAAGACGTCTCAGCGATGCAGAAACAAAAGAACTTGTTCAGCTTCGACTTGCTGTAAAGGAACATAACAGTGAGGCCCTGAAAAGTCGCAGTAAAGATATAAAAGCAGTTCGCCAGATTATCGACAGCGAAAGACATCGCGCAAAGATATACCTCGGTGGTGTGCCGATGATAACGACCGATATGATCCAGTTCATTCGTCATGACCTTGTCGTTTTCGGCCTTGGCGTGCTCGGCTTTCTGATAGTTATCCTGAGTATATTTTTCAGACACGGGCGCTGGGTCCTGTTGCCACTGTTTTGTTGCGCCATCACCGCTATATTTATGTTTGGTTTTCTCGGCTTTGCCGGCTGGCGCATTACCGTGATCTCATCAAACTTTATGTCTATTTTGTTGATTATTACCCTGTCGTTGAGCGTGCATCTGATCGTGCGCTTTCGTGATCTACAAATTGAACACCCGCAACTGCCTCATCGGCAAATTGTGCGTGACACGATCAGCTCCATGGCTAAACCCTGCTTCTATACAATACTCACTACCATTGTTGCTTTTGCCTCGCTGGTGGTCAGCAATATTCGGCCTGTAATTGATTTTGGCTGGATCATGATCATCGGTCTAAGCGTGTCCTTTATCGTCAGCTTTTCTCTTTTCCCCGCTGCTTTGAACCTGATGCACGCAGCGAGAACTCCAGCGAGTAAGGATTTCACCCGAAACTTCACACTCTGGCTTGCGCAACGGGTGCGTGCTACACCACGAATGATTATCCTTATAAGCCTCGCGATCGCGATCGTTGTCGGCATCGGCATGACACGCTTAAAGGTAGAAAACCGTTTTATTGATAACTTCCGTTCTTCCACTGAAATCTACCAGGGTATGACGGTAATCGATCAGGAACTCGGTGGTACCACACCACTGGAAATCATTCTCGATCCGGACGCTGGCTATTACGACTTACCCGAAGCTACGGATGAAGAAAGTGAATTTGATGAGCTGTTCATGGAAGATGAAGAACAAAGCGCACCCTCTTACTGGTTAAACCCGACCAGGATAGCTTTAATCCAGCGTATACAGGACTACCTCGAAGCAAACCCCGTGGTCGGAAAAGTCCTCTCCATTGGTACTGTTGTGCGCATTGCCGAACGTTTAAATGGCGCTGAACTTGATGCTTTCGAACTCGCTCTGATCCACAAACGCATACCAGAGGATATTGCCGACGATCTGATCAAGCCCTATTTATCTGCAGACACATCCCAGGTACGTTTCAGTGCCCGTGTCATCGAGTCCGATCATTCCCTCAATCGCAAACAACTACTCCAGGAAATTAAGGATTTTATTGTCAATGATATTGGCCTGGAAAGTAGCCAGGTGCATATCACCGGCATGCTGGTGCTTTACAACAATATGTTACAGAGTCTGTTCCGTTCACAAATCATGACCCTGGCAGCCGTGTTGCTGGCAATATTCCTGACCTTTATTGTCCTGTTTCGTAATATCACCCTGGCGGTACTCGGCATTATTCCAAATATCTTTTCGGCCGTAATGATACTCGGCATTATGGGCTGGCTGCGTATCCCGCTGGATATGATGACCATTACCATCGCATCCATCACTATTGGCATTGCCGTCGATGACACCATTCATTACGTGCACCGTCTTAAACATGAATATAAAACCAATAATAATTACGAAACCCTGATCAGTCTGTGCCATGGCAGTATCGGTAAAGCCATGTATTACACTTCCGTTGCCATCATCTTTGGCTTCGCTATCCTCTCATTGTCCAACTTCATCCCTACCATCAACTTCGGCTTGATGACAGGCATCGCCATGTTCGTTGCCCTGGCAGGTAATTTGGTTCTGCTTCCGGCAATGGTCTTGATAATCAGGCCTGTTATTAAAATCTGACGCTTTATTTGATCAAAAACAAGGCTTAAACCCGCTTTGGCTACTACGATTTAAATAGAGGTAAATTTAAATCAGCCGGGAGGACTGCTGTGAGTAAGACTCAGTTAAAAATGGTCGTGTTGTATGCCGATGTATCCGGCAGCACCCGACTCTATGAAACCTATGGTGACAAGATTGCCAAGTCGGATGTGCGTATCTGTCTCGATTTGTTAACTGAAGTCGCGGAAAAATACGACGGCAAAAAGATTAAAGAGATCGGCGATGAGATCATGTGTATGTTTCACCGTCCGGACAAGGCCGCAGAGGCCGCCATCGAGATGAACCAGGCCTTACAGGAAGCCAGGGAAGATAAGCGCTTCGAGTCGGGCGACATACACGTGAAAATGGGCTGGCATTATGGCAGCGGCACCTTTCGTGGTGACGATATCATCGGCGGTGCGCCAATTATCGCCCAACAGGTGATAGGCATGGCCAAGCGCGATGAAATACTGACAACCCAGACCTGTATTGATGAACTGCCCGGCATAATCAAATGCACCGCCAACTTTATTGACCGTGTTGAAGCCGAAGACGGCAGTGGCGACATAAATGTTTATGCCCTGCCCTGGGATGAAGATGATGATGGCGCCACCGTAGTCACCTCTTCACAGGAAGTGACCGGCGAGACGGCTCACGGCTCACTAGTCCTGCATTACCGGGACAAGCAGATCGAAATGAATCCAGGTAATACTCACTGCCGTATTGGTCGTGGCGAGGATAACGACCTGACCGTGTATGGAAATTTCACATCCCGACACCATGGCGAAATCTACTATCGTCACGGTCGTTTTCATGTCTCTGATATGAGCACAAATGGCACCAGCATAGTCCAGGAAGGCCACGATTTCGTCCGCTTGCATCGCGAAGAAAAAATCCTGCATGGCACCGGCATCATTAGTTTCGGCGGCAAACCCGATACCGATCCGGAGGCCTCGGTTAAATACGAATGCGTCAGGGCAAACAATTAATAACGTTATAAAGGTGAAAAGCAATGAACGAAACTAAACAGCAACTACTCGATAAAAGACAGGAACTGGAAGAGCGCATTGACAGAATAAAGAAAGATATCGCAGGCGGACTAGAAGCCGATTTCGCAGAACAGGCCACACAACTGGAAAACCGCGATGTCCTGCTGGAAATCATGCGCGTCAGCGCAGAAGAACTGGAAACAACAAAAAGAAAACTGTCTGCGATGGATTAGTTGAGGTAGTTCTCAATGCAATCTCGTATTCCCACTTCGTCATCCTGGCGCATAAACCCGTCATCCCCGCACCCCTCCGGGTATAAACTCCGGCGGGGATCCAGTTATTTTATTCACCGCAGAATGCGGACATTATATTCTTGTTTCCGTCATGCCGGCACGTGAACCCGTCATCCCCGCACCCAACCTACGTCATCCCCGCGCATAAACCCGTCATCCCCGCGAAGGCGGGGATCCAGTAGTTTTATAATCGCAGAATGCGATACCTTGCCTTATAATAAAATGAGCCCAATCAACCGAGACCCACAATGACCGATACCATTGATAATGTAGACACCCTGGAACAACACTTCGATCCACCACTGGCTGCTGCCGTAGCCATCATGCGCGACAGCCTGGATAAATATCAACGCCAGTTTATTGAGCGCTCACCCTTTGCCTGTATAGCCACAGCCGACGCTAGCGGCCAGCCAACTATTTCACCCAAAGGCGATGCTCCGGGTTTTATCAAGGTCATCGATGAAAATACATTAGTCATTCCAGATCGTATCGGTAATAACAAGCTTGAGTCCTTCCACAACCTGCTGGAGAACCCAAAGATAGGCATCATATTTATGATCCCCGGTCTCAGGGAAACATTACGTATTTCCGGCGAAGCCAGTATCACCACCAGTGAAGAACAACTTAAATATGCGAAGGTTGGTAAAACAACAGCAAAAACTGGCTTACTGATCAAAGTCACCAAGGTCTACTT
This sequence comes from Gammaproteobacteria bacterium, assembly GCA_018676275.1. Lineage (GTDB taxonomy): Bacteria > Pseudomonadota > Gammaproteobacteria > Eutrophobiales > Eutrophobiaceae > WLWS01. The sequence goes on from JABHFC010000126.1 coordinate 8,775, forward strand.
CCATTGCGGCAAAGCTATGATCCGGTCCAAACTCTGGGATGAAAAAAGTAAAGCCCAACCCGGCGAGATGCCCACCTTCGGCGAGATCATAAAAGCAGAAGCCAGTCTAAACGACAGTACAGAACAACTGGATGAAATGATGGAAGGCGTTTACAAAGACCATTTGTACTAAAGTAACCGTCATTCTCGCACCTACACCGTCATTCCCGCGCAGGCGGGAATCCAGTCAATTAACCGTATCTAACTGAATCACCTTGGAATTCATCCTCAGAAGCGTAATATACAGAAAAGAATAAAAATAGTAGTGCTAAGGGTTCAAGGAAATAGGGATGAACCAAAAGAAATCACCTTTAAAAGATAAACCATTGCGCCAACCGGGCCAGTCAGTTCAAGAAGAACTCGATAAAATACTGGATGACAAATTACTTCCATATGTAATTGCCTCTGGGATATTCATAGCTTTCGCCCTCCGAGAATGGTACATATATTTTTACCCTACTTCGCCTCGACCAATTTTTTTCACCATCTTCGCAATCTTGGCTATCTGTTTTACCGCATATTCGTTTTACAGAAACATAAACAATATAAAGAACCTCAAACAAGGCCGTGACGGCGAAAAAGCCGTCGGCCAATTCCTGGAAATACTTCGGGAAGATGGCTGTATTGTTTTTCATGACATCGTTGGCGATAAGTTTAATATCGATCATGTCGTAGTTTCAGAGAAAGGTATTTACTGCATCGAAACAAAAACTTATTCTAAACCGAGCACAGGGAATCCAAGAGTTCACTTCAACGGTCAAACACTTCGCATTGATGGGCTCGGTGGAAAAAATGAAATCCTCACCCAGGTCTCCGCGGCATCGACCTGGCTGAAAAATACATTGAAGGAATCCACCGGTAAGAACTTTGTAATTAGACCCGTGATCCTATTCCCTGGCTGGATGGTGAATAACGAAAATAGCTTCAAGGAAATATGGGTACTTGAACCTAAAGCTTTTCCCAACTTCCTGAAGAATCAAAATAACAGCATCACTCGTGAAGACAAGAAACTGGCAGCGTATCATTTAAGTCGGTATATAAGATCTTTGTGAATATGGATGGGTCTGAAAATATAACTACTAACTATGGAGCCACCAGATACGTCATGATGCCTAATTGGTCATCGGAACACGGATGGATATGGTGATAGATGTAACGGCAGCAATCATATCCAAAGCAGACAAAGTGCTAGCTGCGCGTCGTAGACCAGGTATACATTTGGCAGGATATTGGGAGTTTCCAGGTGGTAAGCTCGAGTTAGGTGAGACACCTAGAGAATGCCTTTTGCGCGAGTTAGCTGAGGAGTTCTCAATCACTGTTAACATTGGTGCTTTTGTTGGTGAAAGTGTCTACGACTACGGAACAAAGATCGTTCGTCTATTAGCCTATCAGGTTGAACACGTGACTGGTGATTTTCAGTTATCAGACCACGATGAAATACGATGGCTTTCCCTGAACGAACTTGATGCGCTAAAGTGGGCACCTGCTGATGTGTCGCTTATTGAGCAGTATAAAGCGCATGTTTCTACTTCAGCTTACTATGATCGTAATGCGCAGAATTATTGTAATGAGACACTTAACTTTGATATGGGTGAACTCTATAAGTCATTCTTCGAGAATTTGACAACAGGAGCTCATATATTGGATTTAGGCTGTGGCTCGGGTCGTGATAGCAGGGCTTTTTTGAATAATGGCTATAGAATTACTGCTTTGGACAGTAACTCCGCTGTTGCCGTTTACGCCGAGCAGGTTATTGGGCAACCTGTCGTGGTAACTCACTTTCAGGAGTTGGCATTTACGGATGAATTCGATGCTATTTGGGCTTGCGCAAGCCTATTGCATTGCACCCGACAGCAGATGCCGAGTGTTTTGAATCGGATTGCAAATGCATTGAAAAACGGTGGCATTGTCTATATGTCTTTCAAATGGGGTGATGACGAAACTATAGATGAGCGCGGTCGTTTTTATTCTAATTACACTGATGTAACACTGGACGGTCTTTTGTCGAAAATAGCCAATCTAGAAACCATGGACATTTGGGATGTTACAAAACCGCTACGCGATGGCGAACAAAAATGGGTAAATGCGCTTGTTAAAAAAGTTGCGAGTAAGATGTGAGCCCCTTCCCCAAGAAACATTTAACAGTTGGTGGCAGTGACCCGTTTTTACCTAGTCTATTGGAAGCGATAAACCACGCTACTGAGATTAATATTACCACGGCCTTTATTCGTATGACGGGAATACGTTTAATACAGGCTGCGCTTGTTGATGCCATCAATCGTAATGCTATTGTGCGGATTCTGACTGGTGATTATTTAGGTATTACCGATCCGAATGCATTGCGATATTTAATGCTGCTACAAGAGCAAGGTGCTCAAGTTAAGGTATATGAAAGTTATGGTAAGCATAGCTTCCATATGAAGGCATATCTGTTTACGCACTCAACCAAAGGTAAAGTTGATGGTGGATGTGCTTTTGTTGGTTCCAGCAATTTAAGCCAGACCGCACTCGAAAATGGACTGGAGTGGAATCTAAAGATCGATCGCGCAGAGGATGAAAAGCGCTTTCGACTTGTAATGGACGAATACGACGTCTTGTATAGTGACATAAGATGCAAACCGTTAACTTATCAATGGATTGATGAATATATTCAACGTATTCCTACTCAGTCACAAGAACACTTGCCGATAGATGCAGGCGCCGATGAAGCCGAGCCACCGCCAGTAGTGAATTCTATTCAATTGGAGGCCCTTGACGCACTTAATGAGACGCGTGAACAAGGATACCGTCGAGGATTGGTAGTGATGGCAACTGGTTTGGGTAAGACTTGGCTAGCGGCCTTCGATAGTGACCGGGTTAACGCCAAACGATTGCTATTTGTTGCTCATCGCGAAGAAATCCTCAATCAGGCCGAGGAAACCTTTGTTCGGATTCGCCCTAATGTCAAAGTTGGACGTTATAACGGCGATAATCGAGATATTGGTGTAGATATGCTATTTGCTTCTATCCAATCTTTGGGTCGTGATGCACATTTGGATAATTTCGCTAAGGACTATTTCGACTATATCGTAGTAGACGAATTTCACCACGCTGCGGCACGTACTTATCAGCGCCTGTTGGCCTATTTTACGCCGAGATTTCTGCTTGGATTAACAGCTACCCCCGATCGGACAGACCAATCAGATATTCTCAATTTATGTGACGATAACCTCGTTTTCACGAAAGACCTTTTCGATGGTATCGAGGCAAAGTTATTATGTCCGTTTCATTATCAGGGTATTGCTGACGTTGTTAATTATGCTGAGATTAGCTGGCGCAATGGTAAATTTGACCCCAATGAGTTGGTTAACCAGTTGGCAACTCAAGCACGTGCCCGGCATAACCTAAAACACTGGCAAAAACATCACCAGAGCCGAACATTAGCTTTTTGTGTCTCAAAAAAGCATGCCGACTTCATGGCCGAATACTTTAGTCGTCACGGGGTTAATTCTGTCTCAGTTCACAGCGATTCGAAGGTTTTACGTAATGAGGCGCTAACACAACTTAAGGACGGGCGAATACAGGTCATTTTCTCGGTCGATCTATTTAATGAAGGCGTTGATCTACCTTCGATTGACACCGTATTAATGCTGCGACCGACTGAATCGAAAATTATGTTTTTGCAGCAATTAGGTAGAGGCCTACGGAATAGCCCGGAAACTGGTAAAGAGCGTTTAATGGTGCTGGATTTTATCGGCAATCATATCAGTTTTTTTCGTAAACCTGAGGCTCTTTTTAAAGTCGGGGTGACAAACAATTCTCGCAAAGAATTCATCAAACAATTAAAGGATAAAACACTTCTTCTTCCTGAGGGTTGCTTCGTTAATTACGATTTAGAATCCATTGATTTTATGGAAAAGCTGATTGGTACCAGGGTTGACCAACAATTGGAGATCTATCAGGCTCTTCGCGATTCCTACGGCAGACGACCAGTATTGTCGGAGTTTTATCGTGCAGGTGGTGTGGTAGATACAATACGTAAAGCATATGGTCATTGGCTAGCCTTGGTAACGAATGAATGTGACTTGAATAATGATGAACAGCTGTGTCTTGCGCAGTTTGAGAATTTTTTTATTGAGCTTGAGACAACAAACCTAACCAAATCTTTCAAACTGGTTTTGTTAGAAGCACTGATAGAACTAGAGGGATTTGAACGAGCTCCATCCACCTTGGATCTATCGTTGAAAAGTTTTGAAGTTTTGCAGCGACGAAGAAGTCTGTTAACGGATCTGCCAGAGAAGTTTAGACAATTAAAGGAATTGCCGCCGGCTAACGTAAGCGATTGGCATAAATATTGGAGTAGTAATCCTATTAATGCTTGGGTTGGTGGCAATACTGTATCAACTAATAGTTTCTTTGCGTTGGATGATAAAATTTTTTCTTTCCAGATAAAGATACCAGGGGAACTCTTCGGTACTTTTGTCCTGTTAGTCCAGGAAATCGTTAATTATCGCTTTTTACAATATGAATTTCGTCTTGCAAATAAGGTCTCAGCAACGATAAACAATGTCCATCAGCTCGACGAACACAATTATCAAGATATCCCTTATTTTGCCGACCTGCGTATTGCATGTGGCCATTTCAAGACAAGCCAACATGATGACACGAATATTGAACATCTGTCGTTACCAAGTAGTTACGGTAGACTTGATCCAGGTAGACATTTTATAGCTCGAGCATTGGGAAGTTCTATGGATGGTGGCCGATCGCCCATTAAGAATGGAGACTACTTATTGTTAGAACGGATCACACCTGTAAGTGCTGGCAGCAATGACGGAAAAACCGTAGCAATTGAACGAGAAGATTTAACCGGTGATGGCCAGTATCTGCTGAGAACAGTAAAGAAATTAGAAAATGGTAATTATCAGTTAATCGCTAACAACCTCGACTATAGTCCGATGACGGCGACAAGCGAGATGAATACTTTTGCGCGTCTAAAAAATATTGTAGATCGTGTTGACTTACATCTCCATAAAATATTCATGAGAGAAGACATACCGCAATTATTTGATTTGGAATTTAACCCAGCGCTTTGGCAAACCGGACATGTTCGTCCAAAAAATCATCCCGATCAATATCTTTTGGTAACTCTTAATAAACAAGGACAAGCTAAAGATCATCAGTATCACGACTATTTTATAGATAAAGAGAAATTTCACTGGCAAAGTCAAAATAGCACTTCTCCAAATGTTAGTAAGGGTAAGGCGATAATCAATCACAAAAGTACTGAGAGCCAAGTTCACTTGTTTGTTCGTAAAAACAGACTGGAAGGCAAAAAGGCTGCTCCATTTATTTACTGCGGAAGACTTAGTTATCTAAGCCATAAAGGTGAAAAGCCAATGAATGTTAAATGGTTATTAGAACGTTCATTGACCCAAAATTTGTTTGATTATTTTTCTGGATGAAAAGATACGAATATGTCCAAACTTTACATTCCATCGAAAGGCCCGAAATCATGGAAGGAATTCCTCGCCGACCCTGAAAAGCAGTGGTCAACAGGTTATTCAGCACGTTCCATGGCATATTGTTGGGAAGAAGCTAATGGTTTTCCTAAAAGTATCCTTGCCGTATTTCAGAGTTCTGATATCGAAATATTCAAGCACACTGAGATTATTCTGGGTATACCTGAGCATAAGGTTTCATTGCCAGGGAGAGGGTTCAGTTCTCAAAATGATCTCTTTGTACTTGCTAGATCCGGTGATGAGCTTATCTCTATTGCTGTGGAAGGTAAGGTGTCAGAACGGTTTGATAATTGTACGGTGGAGGAATGGTTGAAAGATGGTTCTTATAACAAGCATGAGAGGATTAAGGGTTTGACGAAGATTATTGGTTTGACTGTTGAGGAGATTATGCCTATTCGTTATCAGCTGATTCATCGAACAGCTTCTGCGTTATTGGAGGCAAATCGGTTTTGTACACATCATGCTTTGATGATGGTACATTCATTTAGTCAGTCTCATGAGTGGTTTGATGATTATGCTGCTTTTGCTCAATTGTATGGGGTGAAACAAAACCCAAATGAATTGTCAGCTGCTAAGAAGATTAATGGTATATTTTTGTATTTGACGTGGGTTACTGGTGAAGCGGAGTATTTGGAAAAATAGCGAATGTCGGTGTGAAAGCTGAAGGAAATCGAAAAATTATTTGTCGTAGACAATCAGGTTACACGGACATGCAGGTAACACCTGCGATGATCGGGGTGATGTTGATTTATATCGTTATGGAGCAAGTTATTAGTCCTGAGTTTGACCTGGACAAGGATATGTTAAAGCTTGTTGTGTTTTTGTCAGTGGCGACTGTTGTTTTACTGTATGGGTTTGTGATGCATCTTTATGCGCTTGGTTTTCCGGAGTCTCCTTTTAATAAGCATAATTCGTCAGTATTTATGACTTTGCTGTGTGCTGGGTCGTTGGCTTATGTTGCTTATCAGTTTTATGAGCTGGAAATGAGGATGGGGTTTATTGTTTATGCTGTTTTGTGTTTGTTGGTTGTTGGGCTTAATTTTGGGTTTGGTTTTTATCGGGGTAGTAAGGTTGATGATTGATAACTGGATCCCCGCCTTCGCGGGAATGACGGTGTAGGTTGATTGATTACTGAGTTAGAGTTTATGCCCGGAGGGGTGCGGGAATGACGATGTTGGGGATTGATCGCTATCTGTATATTTAACAAGATTCTAAAAACTGACTCACCGCTTTCTTTGGGGTTTTTGTCAGCTTTTGCGTTAACTTAAACGGTATCGAAGCTACCCTGCTTCGTTCGCTGATATCTGCCAACATTACCAGCCAAAGTTTGGCTGTCATTTCCGAATCGTACAGGGCTCTGTGAAATACACCCTCGCTGCGGATTTTTGCGTACTTCACCAGTGTGCCTAGTTTATGGTTTGGTGCGTCCTGGTAGAGTCGTCGTGCCATTAGCATTGAGCAGGCGAACTGGCCTGTGTAGTTTCTTGAAATTTTGCTCAGCTCTGCGTCGAGAAAGCGTTTATCAAATGAGGCATTGTGGGCGACGAGGTTATAACCATCGATAAAATCAGCGAAGCTGTGCATGACGTCTTTGCAGGGTGAGGCATTTTTTAACATGCCATTGGTGATACCGGTGTAACTTTCAATAAAGCTGTCAATCGGCCTGCCGGGGTTCATTAACTGCTGGAATCGATCCGTTATCTTGCCATTTACTATACGCACAGCGCCGATTTCAATGGCGCGATCACCGTAATCCGGGGACAGACCGGTTGTTTCGAAATCCAGTACTATTACGGTGTTGGCTTTGGACATGGTTTTTTTATTCTTTGGTCCTGTTATTTTTTTATTGTAACAAATGGGATGGGGTTATTGGGGTTCGCCTATCGGCGATGGTTTTCTACTGGATTCCCGCCTGCGCGGGAATGACGGGAGCAGTTACTTTTTTACTGGATACTGGTATGCACCAGTATGACGGGGGATTCGAGAAGCGCGAAGTCTGCTCTTGGGGTATGACGGGTTATGCCGCTTTAGCGTGCAGTCGAAGACCGAGTGCTTTGGCCACTTTCAGCACAGTCATCAGACTCGGGTTACCGTCTTCGCTTAGGGCTTTGTAAAGGCTCTCACGACTCAACCCAGTATCGCGCGCTACCTGGGTCATGCCTTTGGCTCGTGCGATGTCGCCCAAAGCACGTGCAATGCCTGCCACATCTTCAGGTGCTTCGCTCAGCCAGGCATCCAGATACGCGGCCATCTCGGCTTGTGTACGCAGTTGTTCGGCGATGTCGTAAGGAATCGTCTTTGTTTTCTTTTTGCTTTTTGATCTTATCTTTGACATTTCGATGACCTCACAGGTCCTGCGCCAACAGCATGGCGGTTTTGATGTCTGCCTGCTGTGTTGACTTATCACCACCTGCAAGCAAAATAATTAATTCACCTCTACGCTCTGTGTAATAGACACGGTAGCCCGGTCCAAAATCAATTTTCAACTCAGAGATCCCTCCGCTTAGTCTCCGGTGACTTCCCGGATTTCCATGGGCCAGTCGATCGATACGAACCTGTATACGTGCCCTGCCCGCTCGATCCCTGAGGGCTTCAACCCAATCCCTGTATACCTCTGTCATCCTGACAAACATGAGATTAGTGTAGCCTATAGGATACAGTCGTCAAGTGCTATATTGATAGCTGACGGCGCTTATTTACTGGATTTACATCCTTAGTTCCGTAAACGGTGCGTCCATGCACCACTTCTCCGCCTGCGCGGGAATGACGGGTTGGGGGCGGGAATGACGGGGTAGCTGTTATTTCGTTTATAATCAGAGGCTCCTTAAACTATATCATTCAATATTCGGGACATATATATGGCCAATTCACTAATTGATCAGCTGAAAAAGACTGGCCTGGTTGATAAAAGCAAGGCTCAGAAGGTTAAGCATGGTCAATATAAAAGTAAAAAACAAAAGACAAAAAAGGGCGAGCCTGCGCAGTTAGACGAAGCAAAAATACTGGCACAAAAAGCACAGGCGTCCAAAGTTGAGCGTGATCGCCAGATTAATCAACAAAAACAGGAAGAGGCTGAATCTAAGGCAATCGCTGCCCAGATTATCCAGATGATCGAAACCAGTCGTATTGAAGATCGTGATGGTGAGATTGTCTATAACTTTACTGACGCCAATGTGGTTAAGCGTATTAATGTTTCAGAGGAGATATACAAGCACCTCATGTCTGGTCGATTGTCTATTGTTAAACTGGGTGAGGGATATGAACTGGTGCCAAGGCCGGTAGCAGAGAAGATTAAACAACGGGATGCTGGCTGTGTTATTGATATTGATCATGATGTTGAGTTGGAAGAAAGTAAGGATGATCCTTATGCTGATTATAAGATCCCCGATGATTTGATTTGGTGAAAGGCTCGGGGTATCTACCCTGGGGCCAGGCTGGAGGTAGCGAAGCTGTGCATGACGGCAGGGCTGCCAGTATGACTGATATGTGGGAGTGTTAGTGCAATGCAGCTACATCCAGTTTGACACCTAATGCTTCAAGTAAACGACGCACCGTATCAAAACGTGGTTGTGCTCCGGGTTTAAGTGCTTTGTATAAACTCTCGCGGCCAAGTCCGGCAGTCGCAGCGACATTTGCTATTCCACGTGCCTTTGCTACGTCCTGCATGGCAACGAGAAATGCATCAGGATCGGGATCTTCCAATGCTGCTGTTAAGTATTCTGCAATGACTTCTTCGCTATCCAGATAATCGCTGGCATCAAAAGGCGAGAGTTTCAATTTATTAGTTTTAGCCATGATTCATTTCTCTTTAAGTTCCGTGGCCATAGCTATGGCCCTGGTGATATCTTTTTGCTGTCTGCGTTTTGAACCTCCGCACAAGAGCACATAAACTACATCACCAGTGCGAGTGAAATACACTCGGTAACCTGGCCCGGAGTGAATACGCATTTCCGAGACGCCATTACCGATGGGAGAACAATCTCCAAAATTACCCCGCTCTGCTGACCGGATACGCTTAATGATAAGAGCCTTACCGGCCGAGTCTTTGAGCCGAGCAATCCATTTATCAAACAATTCTGTACCCCAAGGGCAGGCTTCGCGCTCCGTAGAATCGTATTCATAGGTTGATTGTATCCGACTGGATACAATCGTCAAGTGCTATGTTGATAGCTGACGGCGCTATACCCGGAGGGATGCGAGTATGACGATGGGGAATACTCAGGAGCGAGGCAGTAGTTTGTATTTTACAATCCAACACATTAACGTTTTGACGTTATAACAATATAGTGTTATAAATCACTCTATGAGCACTAGTCCTAAACGCGCAACTGTATATTTCGATCCTGCACTCCACCGTGCTCTTCGTGTCAAAGCAGCGGAAACCGAGCGATCCATGTCGGATCTGATTAACGAGGCTGTACAACTCAGCCTGTCTGAAGATGCCGAGGACCTTGCCGCATTTGAAGATAGAGTGAATGAACCGAGCCTGCCTTATGAAGCCGTCGTTAAAGATCTAAAACGGCGTGGAAAAATATAGGATCTCAATCAAGCGTTCCGCGGTAAAAGAAATTGAAGCAATACCGCAAAAGAAAGAACGGCAACGCATCATTAGACGTATTGGCCAATTGGTCGACAACCCTCGCCCTCCTGGTTCAAGGAAATTATCTGGTAACGACAGATATCGCATTCGCCAGGGAGCCTACCGAATTGTTTACAGTATAAAGAACGATGAACTGCTTATCGTTGTTGTCAAAGTGGGAAATCGAAAAGATGTTTATCGTAGGGGATTCTAATTTTTACGGGGATGACTGAACAGTAGAAGAAACTATTTTGATAGATTCTAATGAATACACTACCTGATTACCTGCAACCTGATTTGTTGTTTATTGCTATTGGTCTTAATCCTAATCCACTTTCTGTTGAGGCTGGCTTTTACTTTGCTAATCCACGTAATCGATTCTGGAAGGCTTTAAATGCATCACGTCTGGTCGATGTGAAACTGGAACCATGTGAGGCTTCGATGGAAACTTTGCTTACAAAATACAAAATTGGGTTTACAGATTTAGTCAAACGTCCCAGTACCATGGGTAAAGATTTACGTGCTGCTGATTACCGGGAGTGGGGACCGCAACTTAAAGATAAGTTGCTTGAGTATCAGCCCATGATTGCCTGGTTCCAGGGTCAGGGTACTTATAAGTCCTATTTGAAGTATGTAGAAAATATTGATGAGAAAGTTGCCCTGGGTATCCAAAAGCGACGTATCGGTAAGACACGTATATTTGTGACACCTAACCCGAGTCCGGCTAATGCAAAGTTTTCATTGGATGATTTGATTCGTTCTTATGATGAGATGGTTAGTTATCGAATCAGGGAGGCTTTTGGGGTTGGGTAGGTCCTTTATCTATTTGGGATTGCCTACGGCAATATATTTACTACTGGATACTGGTATGCACCAGTATGACGTAGTAGGAATGTTTGAGAATTCTTTGAATGACTGATACAGAAGAAATACGGCCTAAAAGCAAATCACAGGTTAAGCGTGAGTTGCATGCTTTGCATGACCTGGGTCGGGAGTTGGTTGAGCTTCCTGGTAAGGCTTTAAAGCAAATCCCTTTAAGCGAAGAGACTCTGGATGCTGTATTGGAAGCAAAGCAGCTGAAGATGGAAGCTTTACGGCGCCAGTTAAAACATATCGGTAAGCTGATGCGTGATGAGGATGCTGATTCTATTCGAATTGCCCTGGATAAATTACGTCAGCCTCATGAGAAGGAAGTTAGTGAGTTTCATGAAGTAGAAGGATGGCGGGATTCTTTATTGGCTGGTGATGATGCTGTGCTTGGAGAATTGTGTGGGCGTTTTGTTGATATTGATCGTCAGCATTTGCGGCAGTTGGTCAGGAATGCTCAGAAGGAACGGGATTTGAATAAGCCGCCCAAGTCGGCGAGGGTATTGTTTCGGTATTTAAAGGCCTTGTCTGAAAATAATAATGACGCCTGACGGCGTTGTTTTTTTACTGGATTCTGGCATTCGCCAGAATGACGATATAGAGGATTGATTCACGGGTTACTCGCAGGAATTTATACCCGGGGGGGTGCCGGTATGACGAAGGTTCTAGCAGCAATCAGGACGTAGCATCCAGCCGATGTGCCAGTGTTTCTGCTCATCCTGAACCAGGCACACTACGCTGGCGGGTCTATAGGCGACGAGTACGGGTTCTTCCTTGCCTGTTACCAGCAATGAAACCAGCTTCGCCATAAATGGCAGGTGCCCGACTATCATTGTATTCGGCTTAAGATTTGCTATTTTTTTTGCAAAGGCTTCTACGGAGTCTTTCGGGTCTATTCCATCTATCGCGATCACATCGTCATTGACTATTAATGTTTCAGCGAATGTCTCTGCGGTTTGATGGGCGCGCATTTTGCCACTGTGATAGATCTTGTCTACCGGAACTCGCATTACGTACATGTGCGTTGCCATTGACTGCACTTCTTTCAGACCTTCGCTGCTGAGCGAGCGTCCAGGGTCGATGTCTTTTGTTAGGGCATGTCCGTGTTGTACAAGGTAGAGTCTCATATCGCTAATTATAGGATACATTTTCGTGCTCGGACATACTTCGGTTCGAATTGTTGCAGAATCTCTCAGAATGGCGGTTTATACTGGCCTTAATGAGTGGATGCCTACGACGGTTTTTACTGGATTCCCGCCTTCGCGGGAATGACGATTTTGGGGTGCGGGAATGACGGCATCTTAATAACGAGAAAGATAATGAGACAAAGAATCAACTCTTTAAAATGTGCAATTTTGTTTGTGCTTTTATGTGGCTTATCTGCCTGTGCAGGTTTACCCGATGGTATTGAAGCCGTAAACGGTTTCGAACTACCGCGCTATCTCGGTAAATGGTATGAGATTGCCCGTCTTGATCATTCATTTGAGAGGGGCCTGTCAAAAATCACCGCTGACTACAGCATGCGTGAGGATGGCGGTGTCAAGGTACTGAATCGTGGTTTCAATATGGAAGATAATGCCTGGGATGAAGCTGAAGGAAAGGCATATTTTGTTGGTGATACCAACACGGGTGCATTGAAGGTATCTTTCTTCGGCCCGTTTTATGGTGGCTATAATATTATTGATCTGGATAAAGATGGCTATCAATACGCGCTGGTCGCAGGACCGAATCTGTCTTATTTATGGATACTGGCAAGAACACCTGATCTTGATGACGCCACCCTCAACTATCTGCTGGCAAAAGCGGATGCATTCGGCTTTGCGATTGATGACCTCATATTTGTAGAGCACTGATTTATGTTCGCTTGCAAGGATATTTTTTTGCGATTGTTATTACCTTTTCCCTATTCCGTTTGCGAGGTGGCAGCGGTTTTTATTCTGCGACCAAAGTACTGACCAACGACAAGACCGATGATAGCCATGCACCAGACGATGATGGCGCCGGTGGGCAGATCCAATACTGCGGATAAGATAATACCCGCAAGGTAGCCAGCGCTGCCGATAGCATAGCCGACTATCAGGCCTTTTGTTTCTGGTAGTTTCAAGGTTGCCAGTGCCGGAATGATCAGGCTGGCAAAGACGAGGTAGACTCCGACTACCTGTACCGAGGCGGTGACTACGAAAGCGAACACCAGGTAAAAACCCATACGTTGCATGAAGGCCGGGAACATCAGCCAGATCCCGCCGAGCACGAGGTAGAGGCCAGCGATGGGTAACAATGAAGACCAGGTTGACCAGAGTATTTGACCGACCAGCAGATCTTTTAAATGTTCACCACCGTGCGGGTTCTCTGCCAGTAAGAGAATACTGCCGGTTGCTGCCAGTACGAACAGGGTACCGATCAGGGCTTCCTGTGTTTCCGGCCAGTGTTTTTCTGACCAGTTCAATCCAATAGCGGCAAGCAAGGCGGCAGAAACAGCGGCGAGCTGCACCACCCAGCCATGATCAACCTCAAACATTACTTCGGCTGCAATCACGCCAAGTCCGGCAATCTGGGCAATGGCCAGATCGATAAAGATAATACCGCGTGTCAGTACCCTGTGCCCCAGCGGTACATGGATACTTAAAATCAACAGACCGGCGAATAAAGCCGGGCCGATGATCGACCACTCTACTGCCTCCCAGTTCATGGCTTTTCTCCAAGTAAGATGTTGATGGTTTCATCGAACAATGAAAAAAGATCAGTGGCCATGTCCGTGCCGCCAACGGTAAAGGGTAAGGCTATCGCCCTGATGCCACTGCGCTCTGATAACCAGGCGGAAGCCTTACCGTCCTGGTAGGGAGTGCGCAGGATCAGATCGGCGCCGCCATTGCCAAACTTGCTTATCAGTCCGGCAAGATGGCCCGCTGTCGGTGGAATACCGGGCACCGGTTCCATTGTCGCCACTTCAATCAGTCCGAGCCAGTCCTGTAAATAAACCCAGGACTTGTGGTGAGTAATGATGCGTTTACCTTTCAACACTGCGCCACGTTGCTCCCAGTTCTGAATGGCGGCAGTCCAACGTTGCATGAAAGACGCGAGACCCTGGCGATAGACATCGGCCTGTTTTGCATCCAGCGCGATCATTTTCTCTGCAAGTACTTTTGCAATCAGAGTAATGTTGTGCGGATTGGTTTGCACATGCGGATTTCCCTGCGGATGTACATCGCCCTTGCTGCGATCAATGCTGTCGGGTATATCCAGTCTTTGTACCAATGCACTGGTTTCAATATAGGCGTCGCTACCGGGTTTTACTTTTGGATTATTGGCCTTGTTTAACAAGGCCGGTAACCAGCCGATTTCCAGTTGCGCACCACTACAGACAACCAGATCGGCACGCCGGACCTTCGCGATCAGGCTTGGCCTTGCCTGGATGTAATGGGGATCCTGGTGAGCGCTGGTGGCACTGAATGCCTTGACCTGGCCCTGGGCAATTTCTTCGGCCAGTGCTGCCCATTCCGGTTCACAGGCAAATATTGTCAGTTTCGCTTCGGCGACCAGGGGTACACTCAGTAAGAGTGAAGACAGAATGATAGAACGGATCATAGCTAAGCTCCCGTTAGAATGAGTGGGCGCCATGGGCACCGATACTGAAGATATATTGCACACCCCATTGATCATCACTGACCAAACCTGATTCATCGCGAGTGTACTGAAAACGCAGTCGACTGAATTCGCTGTTGGACCAGTCCGCCATCAGGCTGAAACGTTTGGGTGTCTTTCCCATTGGATCAAGTTCGGTGCCGGCGAAGGCAAGACCGGGATTGTCTGCTGAGAGCAGATCAAAACGGGCACCGACACGCCAGCGTGGTACAGGTTGATACACAGCCTGTGCATACCAGCCCTGTTGAGCCGCATCAAAAGCAAGATCGCGACCATCGGGCAAGAGCATATGACCTTTTTCTTTGCGCCAGATGTATTCGCTTTGAAAAACAAAATTCTTGTCTTTCCAGTTGCCTCTCGGTGCCCATTTCCAGACTAACTCTGCGATCAACATATTACTGTTGCCGTTAAATGCGATCGGATCATCTTCATCGCCCATTTCACGCCCTTCACTGCCTGCGTTCAAATAGGAAATGCCGGCCAGCCAACTGCTGCTGTCACCGATGTCGCCACCGCTGCGGGCAAACAAGGTACGAGCGCCAAAACCCGAATCATCTGCACCGCCGGCGGGATAACGACCGCCGCGCATGATCTCGCCACCGAGTTCGATATAAAGATCGGTCGGTGCCAGCCAACGTAGTTGTACACCGTCATCGAGATATTGATCACCAAGCAAGGCCTGGTAAGCCAGTGGTTGATCAGCAAAGTCCCAGCTGTGTGCATGTTTGCTGTTCAGGTAACCGATACCGGAAAACATACGTCCGATGCGCGCTGATAAACCTGCCGGTAAAGCCTGGGTTTCTATCCAGGCTTCTTCGATCTCGATTTTGCTTTCGCCGTCTTCGATCACGACTGGCAATGTCAGCCAGGCACTGAACTTGTCATCGACATTGGCAGAGATATCAATTTCTGTCTCACCAATAGCCAGGCCTTCGTCAATTGCACCGGCTTCACCACCAAGGGGAAAGCCGGGAACTCCGTTAGCCGGGCCCTTTCGATAATCCCAGGCCGATCCCTGGAAGATGACACCGATGGCGGGATTGAAAACATTTTCGCCAACCGCACTTCTATTGCCCTTACGTACGGTTTCAATTTCCGCTGCCGCGATTGTCGGTTCCGCGGCGGCAGCCCCGGCCTTGTCTGTCTGTTGCAGTTTCTGTTCGGTCGCGACGAGTCGTTGCTCCAGTGCCGCGATACGACTTTCATAGTCACTGCGAATGGCTGTCAACTCAGCACGCAAAACATCAATACTTGTTTGCGTCTGTTCCATCGACACAGCCGGTGTTACGTTAATAAATAAAATAGAACCTAAAATAATTAAAGCAGATGAACGCATTTGATTACCCTCAATAAAGTTAATTAACTGGCAGCCGTGTAAAACAGCCTGCCGTTTAAAACTAAAACTTATTCAGGCAAGAAAGGGTGGTGCGCGTTGGCTATAGGCAAGTTGTAAAAGCGGAAGGTTTGCCGACACATGTTGCTGAGAGTGTCGGGGTGGAGTAGTGATGATCGGGGCAAACTGCAGAATCGAAGGCGTGATCGCATGAGTCTGCTGCGACTGACCGATACATAGCTGACAGGTAATTTGATCCGGACCGCTGTGTCCGCTCGCATGCACGGCCAGCGCAACCTGGCTTAATGCGATTAGCAGCGATAATGTAAGACACAGTTGACGTGTGCTTATAGACATCCGACCATGTTACTCGAAACACGGTAAAATACTATAATAAAGACGTTGATTGGTGAAGCAGACCGACAGCAGTCAGGCAGATGTCGTCCATGACAGGGGAGCATGATTGAATGAAAATATACCTTAAGTTTCTGATTTTCCTCGCCTGTCTGAACCTGTCCACCGTATTTGCCCATGGCTTGCATGAAACCAGTAGTGGCATCATTCAAGCTGAAAAACCTGCCAGTTTTCTGGATTTCTTTATCAGCGATCTTAATGCGAAAGCGAATGTCGAGATTGATGAACGCAAAGGCTACATCTATATAGAGAGTGATGGGCTCG
>JABHFC010000127.1 GCA_018676275.1 Gammaproteobacteria bacterium
AACGACCTCAAACCTCTCATCCGTCACAATATCTCTAAAACCAAACTTCGCGGTCCCTTTTATAACAAGAAACTTCTCTGTTTTTGTGTGGTGATAGTGACCACCTCTTGTAACACCTGGATGTGCGGTAAAGTATGAGAACTGCCCACTCTCTTTTGTTTTTAACATCTCAACGAAAATACCACGCTCATCAGCATGTTGCAAAAGCGGATAAGAGAACTGATCTGGCTTAAGGTAGCTCATATACGTTGAATATAGCGCACGCACAAATCCAGCACCAACCGGTTCAGATAGTAAACTAGTCCGACTCCTCTTAAAAGCCTTAATCTGATCTGCCAACTCACCCAGTGAAACCTTGTATTCAGGCTCAACAAGTAGATAAGAGAGCCCCTCATCTACCCCTTGAAGTGTAACAATAAAGTCTGCAATCACATCATCAATATAGAGTAACGTCAACTCAGTCGATTGATCATTCATCTGAATGGGCAGATTATTAGCAATATTATAACAAAAAGTAGCCACAACTGAATTATAGTTTGGCTTACACCACTTGCCAAAAATACCAGAAAAACGGTAGATAGATACAGAGTTACCCACCTCTTTAGAAAGCAAATCTAAAACCAATTCAGCATCACGCTTACTTTTTCCGTATGGGTTATCTAGATAGTTAGCCCAAGTTGAAGATGCAAAAATAAGTGGTATTTTCCTCCCTGTTGCACGCACCGCATCGCAGATAGACTGCGTCAACCCTACATTAACCTCATCAAATGTAGAAATTTCTTTTGGGCGATTCTCCCCCGCCAGATGAACCACTGCATCAGCTTGATCCACCAGGCCTTGCAGTTCAATCAAGCTACTCTCTCTAGAAAATATCAATACAGAATAATCTGCCTTCTCACTCAAATGAATAACCAGATTTTTCCCAATAAACCCATCAGAACCAGTAACTAAAACACGCATCAGCAATTACTCTTCCGGATCAACAAACTCCTCACGAGATGCCGCCTGCATAAAAGGAAGTTTCATTAGTAGCTCTATCATTCTCTCAACATCAAGTCGTTCCGTATTATGTGAATTATAGTCCTCAGCATATGATATACGCTCCTCACCCTCTTCAACAAACTTATCATAATTGAGATCTCGCAAATCAGGTGAAATCCTATAATATCCTCCCAAATCTTCCACCTCAACCATCTCCTCCCGGCTTAACAACGTCTCGTAGAGTTTTTCACCATGACGCGTGCCTATAATATTAACAGCATGATCCGGCACCCCCATTAGCTCAGTCAAGGCATAAGCAATTGTTTCAACAGTTGCGGCTGGTCCCTTCTGTACAAAGATATCACCAGAATCACCTTTTTCAAATGCATACAAGACGAGACCAACCGCATCATCCAGCGTCATCATAAACCGTGTCATATTTGGGTCAGTCACCGTAATCGGCCTGCCTGCACGAATTTGATCGACAAAGAGCGGAATAACTGAGCCGCGTGAGGCCATTATATTGCCATAACGGGTAATACATATTGTTGTTGCCTCGCTATTGCGTGATTTAGCAACCGCCACCTTCTCCATCAGTGCCTTTGAGATTCCCATTGCATTGATAGGATATACCGCCTTATCTGTACTTAGACAGATCACTCGCTTAACCCCGCAGACAATAGCAGCCTCAAGTACATTCTCTGTTCCCAACACATTAGTCTTAGTCGCCTGTAGTGGATGAAATTCACAGGATGGCACCTGTTTAAGTGCGGCAGCATGGAAAACATAATCTACGCCACGCATAACATTCATTATGGAACCATAATCTCGGACATCTCCAATATAAAATTTCAGTTTTTGGCTTTTATACCGCTTACGCATATCGTCCTGTTTCTTTTCATCACGGCTTAATATGCGAATTTCAGCAATATCTTCGTCTAAAAAACGACGGAGGACTGCGTTGCCGAAAGAACCAGTACCGCCAGTAATTAATAATTTTTTATTGAAAAACATTTCTTCTTTACACATAAATTATTTTCTAACACAATCCAAAAAGTACCTAACGTTTTAATTCTGAAAGCACATTTGAAACAATCTCATCTTCCAACATATACCAAATCGGCAAGCAAATATGTCGCTGTCTAAACTCGTAGGGATCATCCCCTAATGCATAATCATAAACTGGCGATGTCCGTTGGCCGATTTTCGCAAACTCTTTTTTGGGGTTAGCAGATCTAGATAACAATATAAATTTGTATAAATTTGACTTTTGCCCTCTGGATTCTGGATTGATATA
>JABHFC010000015.1 GCA_018676275.1 Gammaproteobacteria bacterium
CGTGGTGATCTGGGTGTGGAAATTGGTGATGCTGCACTTCCGCCGGTTCAA
Organism: Gammaproteobacteria bacterium; assembly: GCA_018676275.1. Lineage (GTDB taxonomy): Bacteria > Pseudomonadota > Gammaproteobacteria > Eutrophobiales > Eutrophobiaceae > WLWS01. Next base: position 52 of record JABHFC010000015.1, read on the forward strand.
AAACGCCTGATAAAGCTGGCCAGGAGTATGGACAGGGCAGTCATTACAGCGACACAAATGATGGAGTCCATGATCGATCATCAGATCCCTTTACGTGCAGAAGTTTTTGATGTCGCCAACGCGGTTATGGACGGTACCGATGCAGTTATGCTTTCCGGTGAAACCAGCATCGGGCTTTTCCCGGACAAGGTAGTGGAGTCCATGTCACGAATATGTGAAGAAACAGAAAAACAACGCACCACTATGATCTCCAGTCATCGTCTCAATCAGCGCTTTGAACGAGTAGATGAAGCCATCGCTATGTCCACCATGTATGCGGCGAATCATATCGGTGCAACGGCTATTGCTGCTTTGACAGAGACCGGTTCCACTTGTTTATGGATGTCTCGCATTAGTTCCGGCATTCCGGTTTTTGCCTTTACTCAACATACTTCAACCATGCGTAAGGTAAAACTGTTTCGCGGTGTCTATCCTATTCGCTTTGATATGATTCACACCAATCCACTGGAAGCTAACAAGGAAGTAATTGAAGACCTGATGGAACAACAAATAGTCAAAGATGGTGACTACGTCATTATCACCAAAGGTGATCTACAGGGTCATCGTGGTGGCACCAACAACATGAAAATTTTACAGGTTGGGCAAGCCACGGAGCACTCACTGTAAAATTCCTGTTTGACGGGTTTAACGAATTTGAAAATGTCTTTAGAATTAATTCTATAAATTTATCTGGAAATATATAACTGGAGTAAGTAAATGAGCGATAAGGCAAACGAACTTGAACAAACAGCCCGCACTATGGTTGAAACCGGTAAAGGCATCCTCGCGATTGATGAGAGTTCACCAACCATAAAAAAGCGTTTTGATACAATAAATACCGAATCTACTGAAGAAAGCCGTCGCGCCTATCGTGACTTGTTGATCACAGCACCGGGTGGAAATGAATTTATCAGCGGCATGATTCTTTATGATGAAACCATTCGTCAATCCAGCAGTGATGGTACACCTTTCCCCAGGTCTCTTATTGACCATGGCATTATGCCAGGTATCAAGGTTGACACCGGAGCCAAGGATCTCGCAGGTCATCCTGGCGAAAAAGTAACTGAAGGTCTGGATGGACTGCGCGAACGACTTGCTGAATACCGGGAGCTTGGCGCAAAGTTTGCCAAATGGCGTGCGGTCATCACTATAGGAGACAAGATTCCGAGCACTGCTTGTATCGAAGCCAACGCTCACGCTCTCGCTCGCTATGCCGGGCTATGCCAGGAAGCAGGTATCGTCCCAATGGTGGAACCGGAAGTATTAATGGATGCCGATAACACAATTGAACGTTGTTATGAAGTAACTGAAGCTACCTTGAAATCATTGTTTAATGCTCTCAATCAACAAGATGTGGCCATTGAACACACCATTTTGAAAGTAAATATGGTTGTCTCAGGTAAACAATGTGCTACCCAGGCAGGCATACAGGAAGTCGCTGATATGACCGTCCGCTGTCTTAGCGAAAATGTGCCCGCAGAATTACCCGGAATTGTATTTCTATCCGGTGGCCAGACTCCTGAATTGGCTACAGCTCACCTTAATGCAATGAACGCAAGTAACAACAGCCTGCCATGGCCTTTGAGTTTCTCCTATGGCCGTGCTCTACAGGAACCCTGTCTTAATGCCTGGCTGGGCAAGGAAGAGAATGTAGAAGCCGCGCAAAATGCATTATTACACAGAGAAAAATGTAACAGCCTTGCCTGTTCCGGAAAGTATTCTGAGGATATGGAAAGCGCAGCTTAAATCGAAGACTACAGAAGCTGGAAAACAACTCACAAAGAATCAGTGATTAAATTTTCCAGCTTCGTGATTTTATTCAGACGGATTCTGCTAAAACATCAAACTCTATAATTATAATGACAGCTGAAACGAATGACGCTTTGCCGGCAGAAGCAGAACAAGCCTGGCTTGCCTATCAGGCCATGGGGGAAAGTAAAAAAACTTATTTTGGCTTCTTGCAGGATCTGGATCAGAAATATAGCAAGAATGAATCACCCTCCATTGCAGAAAACCTGAAACTGGAACAATTGTTAAAGGTACATGACACAAATGTCTCTGCTTTTAATGAAGCGATGAGTAAAGTCGAAGAGCCTGATGCTCGCCAGGCACTAATGTCAAAGCTCACCAGTGCCAGCGCAATTAGTAGTACCAATTAGCCAGATAATATTTATAAACCTATCGTCGTCGCAGCTTGCGCGAATATTTATTTGATCCATGCCCCGTCTGAAATAATTTTACATTTTTATATTTAAACAGAGGGATTAAAGCAAGACCCGCAATGAAGCCACCAATGTGTGCAAACCATGCTACACCACCACCCTCTGAGTTACTTAAGGCAGAACTTACTATTTGCATTCCAAACCATAGGCCTAATACCCAACCTGCAGGCAAACGGACCAGTTGAGAAAAAAATCCGAGAGGTATTAATACCAACACCCGCGCATGTGGATAAAGCAATAAGTATCCGCCAAGAACCCCGGAGATAGCACCGCTGGCACCAATCATCGGTATTTGTGAATCGGGGTTTTCCAGTGTCTGCCCGGCGACCGCTGCTACGCCACAGAGCAGATAAAATATAATAAAACGAAAGTGCCCCATAGAGTCTTCGACATTATTACCAAAAATCCACAGAAACAACATATTGCCAGCAAGGTGCATAAAACCACCGTGCAAAAACATGGAAGTAAATACTGTCAGACCCGCTGGTATCACAAATAATTCTGTGGGCAAGCTCACCTTATTTAACAAGACCGCCGGTATCACACCCAGGCTGATAACGGCTCCATGATTGCCTTCAGCACCCAGCGAAAACTGCCAAAAATACACCAGCACGCAAATGACAATAAATAAAATCGTAAAAACGGGAAATATACTGGTGGGATTATCGTCGTGTAGAGGGATCATAAATCAATTCTGACAATTTCCATTCCGTCACTATAAACAGGCACAGCTTTATTGCATCTGTTTTTCCATGGCTTGCGCCTGATCCTCTGCTGTCTTAAGCATAAGCGCTTCCACTTCTTTTGCCTTGTCTATAGTCTCGGTTTTTTCTTTTAAGAAATGATCATCACCGCTTTTATTGTCACTGTTATCTGAACAAGAGGCAGTAAAGAACATCAAAACCAAAATCGTTACTAAACCTGGTGATTTCATTCGTAATATCCCAAAAATATAAACTGGTTTAAGCCATCAATTTATCTTGTGCTTCTTTATATTTTGCTGCGGTATTCTGTATGACCTCTTCCGGTAAATTCGGTCCCGGAGCCTTTTTATCCCAATCCAGTGTTTCCAGATAATCTCGCACATATTGTTTATCGAAACTTTGTGGACTGACGCCAACCTTATAACTGTCTGCTGGCCAGAAACGGGATGAATCCGGTGTTAATGCTTCGTCTATCAATACCAGTTCACCATCTTCATCGGTACCAAACTCAAACTTCGTATCTGCAATGATAATACCGCGAGCAAGTGCATACTCCGCTGCTTCTTTGTAAATTTTCAAACTGACATCGCGTACCTTGTTTGCCATGTCCATTCCCAGCAATCCCACCGTGTAATCAAAATCCACGTTTTCATCATGCTCACCTACTTCTGCTTTAGTAGAAGGCGTATAGATCGGCTCCGGTAATTGCTGCGCCTGTTCTAATCCAGTCGGTAATTCGATCCCACAAACAGACCCCGTGTTTTGGTAGTCTTTCCAGCCAGAACCAATCAGATAGCCCCGTACTATGGCCTCCACCGGTAATGGCTTCAGTTTCTTCACAACGATGGCCCGACCTTCCAGGGTATTACGTTCGGCTTCATCAGCAATAACATCAGCCAGAGTTTTTTCACTTAGATGATTGGCGATAATATTTTTTGTTCGTTCAAACCAGAAATTGGAAACCGTGGTCAGAACTGCGCCCTTGCCCGGGATGGGATCAGGCAAAATAACATCGAAGGCGGACAATCGATCAGTAGTAACAATCAACAAGTGACTCTCATCTACATCATAAATATCTCTTACTTTGCCTTTGTTAATTAAAGACAGGTTTTTTAAGTTTGATTCGTATAAAGCGCTTGGTGTTGTTGGCATCTAAGGTTTCCGTAGTTAAAAGTTTAGTAAACTCTGAACAAGTCCGTCCGGGACTTGTCAGAGGCCGCAGACTAAAAATGCGATTTTTAGTCCGCTCACAAAATCAATTGTTCATCACAATTTATTTTGATGACACATACCCCTCAAGGGGGTACCGAGGTCCCTGTGTCACGGGAAACTCTGACAAAATCAGAGTTTCCTTTATTTTTTGTTTAGCTTACCCCAGGTATCCCTTAAGGTAACTGCTCTGTTAAAAACAGGAGATTGCGGGCTCCAGTCTTCTTTATCTGCAACGAAATAACCAAGTCGTTCAAATTGAAAACGATCTTCGGCCTTTGCATTTTGCAAAAACGGTTCCACCCGAGCATCTTTCAGAATTTCAATTGAAGCCGGGTTTAAAAATTCTTTGCTGTCTCTGCCGCCTTCTTCCGGATTCGCTTCAGTATAAAGCCTGTCATAAAGCCTGACTTCTGATTTTAACGCATGCTTTTCCGAAACCCAGTGTAGCGTCCCTTTTACCTTACGACCGTCAGGTGCATTGCCGCCCCTGGTTGCTGGATCATAGCTACATCGTAACTCCTTGATTTCACCAGTCTGCTCATCTTTAATGACTTCCTGACAGGTTATAAAATAAGCATAGCGTAAACGTACTTCTTTACCAGGCGCCAGTCTGAAAAACTTTTTTGGCGCATCTTCCATAAAGTCATCCTGCTCTATAAAAATAGTACGACTGAATGGTACCTTGCGTGTTCCCATTTCCGGCTTTTGCGGGTGATTGGCAGCATCCAGTTCTTCTTCACTGTCTTCCGGGTAATTTTCTATCACTACTTTCAAAGGCTTTAAAACAGCCATAACCCGGGGCGCAGATTTGTCCAGGTCTTCACGTAAAGAATTTTCAAGCACACTCATATCAATACGAGTATCACTTTTAGTGACGCCAATGCGATCACAAAAATCACGAATTGCAGCAGGCGTATACCCACGTCGACGGATGCCGGCTATTGTTAGCATGCGAGGGTCATCCCAACCGCTAACGTATTTATCTTTTACCAGCTCAATAAGTTTACGTTTACTTAAAACGGTGTAATCAAGATTAAGCCGGGCAAATTCATACTGCCGTGGTCTTGAAGGTGTCTCCAGATTATCTATAACCCAGTCATAAAGAGCACGATGATCTTCAAATTCCAGAGTACAAACAGAGTGCGTGATGCTTTCTATAGCATCAGACAAACAATGGGTGAAGTCATACATGGGATAGATACACCAACTGTCACCTGTGCGATGATGTGCCGCTTTTCTAACGCGATAAATAATCGGATCGCGCATATTGATATTCGGCGACGACATATCAATTTTCGCCCGTAACACGCACTCACCCTCTTCGATCTTACCCGCACGCATATCCTTAAACATTAATAAATTCTCATCCACACTTCTGTTTCGATGAGGACTTTCCTTGCCGGGTTGCGTCAATGTTCCTCTGTATTCCCGAATTTCGTCGGCATTAAGACTATCTACATAAGCCTTATCCTTTTTTATAAGTTCAACAGCAAACTGGTAGAGCTGCTCAAAATAATCCGAGGCATAATATTCTCTGTCTTGCCAGTCAAAGCCCAACCAATGTACATCCTGCTTTATTGACTCAACAAATTCTGTTTCTTCCTTTTCCGGATTGGTGTCATCAAAACGCAAGTTACATAGGCCATCGTATTCCTTTGCTAATCCGAAGTTCAGACAAATAGATTTCGCATGACCTATGTGTAGATATCCATTAGGCTCCGGCGGAAATCGTGTATGCACACGTCCCTCGTTAAGGTTTTGCTGCAGATCTCCGGCAATTATCTTGCGGATAAAGTTGCTGGATGCTGATGATTCATTTTCGGACATAGATTGTTCCAATTGACATTTATCAGGCGAAAAAACCCGACTTTCTGTTTGTCTGTACTCAGGCCATTCGATTCTTTGCCAATAAAGGCAGATCACCTGAAAGACCAATCGCGTGGCGCATGATAATGTGTTTCAGCGGATTAAACGAGTTGGCAAAATCCAGCGCCTTATTCCGTAACATCGGAACCGGCGAAGACTGATTTTCAAAAATATATTTAAAGCCTTCCATGGTCATCATCATTGTTTTATTTTCACCCTTGCGCCATCGTTCATAGGCACGCAAAACTCTACGACTGGCTATATTTCTGCCTCTGGATTTTGCCTCCAGTACCAATTGTGCAAGACTGGCGGCGTCAAGCAAGCCCAGATTTGCGCCCTGTCCGGCCAATGGATGTACTGAATGTGCGGCGTCACCAATTAAGACAAAACCTTGCTCGCAATAACGTTCCGCTTCTGCACGACGTAAGGCAAAACCAGCTCTATTTTCACTTTCCACTACCTCTCCCAGGGTATAATCGAAGGCTTCCTGTAATGCCAGGTTAAAACTGGCCATGTCCAAAGCCAACAACACTTCAGCATGTTCAGGTGTTGTAGACCAGACTATGCCGCATTGTTTTTCATTATGCATAGGCAGAAAAGCCAGGGGTCCATCTGTCAAAAATCGTTGGCGGGCAATATTTTCGTGAGCTAAAGCCGTCTTTACCACGCATGCTACGGCCTTTTGCCGGTAATCATGTATCTTAGAACCGATTTTCGCCATTTCTCTTGAAGCCGATCGCGCACCATCAGCACCAACCACTAATTGCACCGAAAGTTTTTCTCCATTATTAAGACTGACTCTGGCATGGTCTGCATGCCATTGTATATCCTCCAGACAGGTGTTGTGATAAACCCTGACCTTGGGCATGAAACCAATCACTTGTTCCAGTACTCCCTGTAGCACTGATTGCTCAACAATATGTCCTAATTCTGGCTGGCAAAGATCCACGCTATCAAAATCAATTTCGCCGTTACCATTTTGATCCCAGACATGCATACCCCGGAAACGGCCAATTCTTTCTTTCGGTAGCCGCTGCCAGACATCTATAGATGAAAGTATCTGTTGCGAGGCGTGAGTAATCGCCAAAGCTCTGGGGTCGTTTTGATATGTTTCGGTCTGATCAATTCTGCTGGCAGCTTCTATCACAATACAATCTATTCCCTCGCTTCCCAGTAAACCCGCCAGAGTGTTACCTGCCAGTCCACCGCCAACAATAAGTACTTCTGCATCGAGGCTCTGTTGACTCATAATTCCAGCCCGCGAACCAGGCCAGGTTGTTTACCCCAGATACCCATTCCTCTGCGCATCAGGCTATCTTTAGCTGGCGGAACAAGATCTACCAGGGTCATCGCAACATTACGAGTAGCGGCTCTGGTGAGTTGATTATTATAAAACCACCTGGTCATACCATGTGACAATCGACTAACGCGTTGCTGATCCTCCAGTCTTGAATTGAGATAGCTTTCCAGTAAGTGTTTATCACCAGGGTCATTTGCCAGGCCGTTGTCTTGTACAAGATGTTCTGCCAGTCCGGCGACATCACGTAAACAAAGATTAAAACCCTGTGCTCCATTGGGATGAATGGTATGTGCAGAATTTCCCAGCAAAACTGCCCGTCCCTCCACTTGCTTGTGTGCGAGTAGTTGCATCATGGGATAAGAATGACGTGAACTCACTTTGGCTAATTTCCCCAGACGTCGGCCAAATCGTTTTTGAATTTCTTCCAGAAAATAATCATTATCCACCTGCAGATAATGTTCAGCCTCTTCTGTTGGCACAGTAAATACGACGACACTTCTATTTTGCTTTAGTGGTAACAAGGCCAGGGGACCTGCCTCGGTAAAGCGTTCGTAGGCAGTGTCAGCATGAGCTATTTGTGAGGTGACATTACAAACAATAGCTGTCTGATTATAGTCAGTGATCTCAGTTTTGATATTCAGCTGTTCACGAATACCGGAACGTGCACCGTCGGCAACTACCAGTAATTTACATGAAAGCTCCTGCGTCGACTGCGGTAAAGACAATGACAAAGAAATATTATCTGGCTGTTGTCTTACACTTGTCACTTGCGCAGGACATAGTAGATCAACATTGCCTGTGTTCCTTAAACGCGACATCAAAACCGTACCCAACTCCCGGGCAATTACAACATAACCTAATGCTTCAAGACCCATACTTGCGGCATTCATTCTTACTTTGCCAAAATGACCACGATCGCTGACATGTACGCGTTTGATAGGATTGGCGTTTGCTTCAACCTGATGCCATACCTTAAGTGCCTGAAAAATCCTTTTCGATGACAAAGACAAAGCAAGACCACGTTCATCGTAACTAGGTTGATATTCAGAATCTGGTGATATTGCTTCAACAAGTGCAATACGCAGATTTGTGTCAGACAGAGCACAGGCCAGACTGGCACCAACCATACCGCCGCCGGCGATGACAATGTCATACTCAGTCAGCATTTAGTGAATCGTTCAAGCTGCCTTGTCAGCGGCCATTAATGTTTCTATGGCATCAATTGTTTTCGGCATATCTTTACTTAGTACGTCATAACCATCTTTTGTTACCAGCACATCATCTTCGATTCGTACACCTATATCCCACCATTTTTTCGCAAGCCCCCGGCCAGCAGCCATATATAATCCGGGTTCAATGGTCAGAACCATTCCCGGCTCAAGCATGCGCCATTCACCATCCAGTTTATAGTCACCCACATCATGCACATCCATACCAAGCCAGTGACCGGTCCGATGCATGTAATATTTTGCATATGCATGATCCTTGATTAAGCTGCGAACCCTGCCTTTCAATATTCCCAGAGACACCAGTCCTTCAGTTATCACACGCACAGCAGCCTGATGCGGATCATTCCAGTGATTACCAGGTTGCACAGCTTCAATGGCAGCCAATTGAGCCTCCAGTACCACTTCATAGATATCTTTCTGGGCATTACTGAATACACCGTTGACAGGAAAAGTGCGAGTAATATCACTCGCATAACTATCGTATTCCGCACCAGCATCAATAAGTACAACATCGCCATCTTTGAGTTCAGCCTTATTATCCGTGTAATGCAGGATACAACTGTTAGCTCCACCACCAACAATGGAGGAATAAGCCGGACTTCTCGCTCCCTCACGCATAAATTCATAAACTAACTCAGCCTCAAGCTGATACTCCATAAGCCCCGGTCGACATGCCTGCATCGCTCGCTTGTGAGCGGCAGCCGCGATACGTGCCGCTTTTCGCATGGCCTTTATTTCATACCTGCTCTTATACAGTCGCATGTCGTGCAGTATATGATTTAGAGAAA
>JABHFC010000128.1 GCA_018676275.1 Gammaproteobacteria bacterium
ACCCATCAGAATATGAAGACCCAATGCTGGCCGCCCTTTTGAAGATGCAGTTTTTGCTCGTAATTGTTCAAAGAATTCAATCGCGAAATCCCGTCGATTACGTTCCGCCTCTATAACAAAGCCCACATTCTCCAGCGCTGATTTATAATTGTTTATTGTCGTCACAGCACTACTCGTAGACTCAGTTGCCCAGGGCACGGGAAAATCCAGTTCTCCTTCTCCAGTTTGCATCACATCAAAAATAGCAAACAAAGAACCGGGGCGTAGACATCTGAACACCTCTTCAAACAAAGCTGGCTTATCTTTGATATTCATTCCTACATGCATCATATAGGCACCATCAAAACTGTCATTGTCGAAGCCTGTTGCCAACGCGCTACCCTGATGAAGATCTACTTGTTCTTCAAGACCTAACCAACTAGACAAAGTCTTCCCAGTCTCAATATATTCAGCACTCAGATCAATTCCGCTAACATGACACTTGTACTTTTGCGCCACAAATCTTGAAACACCACCAAGCCCGCAGCCAACGTCAAGAAAATGCTGATCCGGTGTAATATCTAATTGATTGAAAAAATCTTCAGAAGCTTTTCTTCCGCCAATGTGAAACTCATCCACGATCGCAAGATCTTCAATTGTTACATTTGCCTGTGATTTACCCAGTTGCTCTATCCCCGACAGAATTGCATTTAGCAATTCACCATGCTGATAGTGTGCGCTTATCTCATCCTGATTTGTCATTATTCATAGTGCCTATATAATTTTTAACGATACTCATATTGAGACTCCTCTACTGGGACCGCAAAAACAGCATCACATGATGCCGCTGTTATTAACTATACCCCATTATCCTTTATCCAATGTTCAGGACAACAAGATCAAAACTATTTCTCTTACATAAAAAAAGCCGGAGTGATTATTAATCAATCACTCCAGCCCTGTTTTAGTTAACTGCTTTAGTTAGCCTGAGCCAGATGTGGAATATCGTTGCTCAATTTATTGTTTTCCAGGTTTTGTGCGATTACAGCTTCAAGTGTAATGGCATCTGCCCTGACCTTTTTATTCCGGGTAATTTTATACAGACCCGGCTTGATTTCTTTCAGCATTGCCATAGGCATTGATGCGCTTTCTGCCAGAGCACAGTGCTCAGTGGCAAGATTTGTCTGACCTTTTGCTGCATAAGCAATACAAAGGTTTTGCCGGGCAATTACCTCGACGTACTTTGATTGACTGCGTGCCAGAGCTTTATGCGCATATTTAATGCCTGAGTCCAGATATCCATTGGACAGAAACTTGCTACTGCGATCGAGAAGAGGTGAATCTCCAACCAGGACCCAGTTAGCTATTATCTCATTATTCTCTGCTAAAACAGTAGTTTGCATAGCAATCATACTGAAAGTGATAGCGCTTAATAACAGTAATTTTGTTTTCAATGTGTTCATTGTTCTCTCGCTCCAGTTATTTGTATGTGATTTCGGGGACTAAGTATGATATAAATATTTGAATTGTCTTCACCAATAAATACATACTTGATATACATATTTGAATAGATATGGAATGGAGTGCATTACGCGATGTGGTAGCTGTCGCCGAGACCGGTAGTTTAAGCGCGGCCGCTCGAAAGCTGGGCACCAGCCAGCCAACTATAGGTCGACGCATAGAGCAACTTGAACAACAATTAAATACCCTGCTCTTTAACCGAACCTCTAAGGGTCTTGTGCTTACCCCCGTCGGCGAGCAAATCCTCAGTTATGCAGAAAACATGGCAGAAAGCGCTAATGCTATAGAACGTATCGCCGGTGGTGCAGATCAGCGCCTGGAAGGTGTAGTCCGCATGACAATGACTGATCAGATGGGTAATTACTGGTTACCTACTAAACTTCCTGAATTCCACACCCGCTACCCGGGACTGCGTCTTGAAGTGGTTGTTGAGAATCGTACTCTTGACCTGTTCAAAAGAGAGGCAGATATTGCTGTGCGCTTCAGCCGACCGCAACAACTTGATTTAGTCGTTAGAAAATCCATCGAATATCACTATGGCCTCTATGCATCAACTGCCTATCTTGATAAACATGGACGACCCCAATCACTTAAAGAACTGGTAAATTATCATTTCATAAGCTATGACGAAACAATATTTGCCAATGCAGAATTAAAGCGTCTGGAAGCGATGATTGGTGAGGACAATATTATTCAGCGTTATACCAGTAACTCCGGCATTATCAGTGCGCTAAAACAAGATCTGGGCTTAAGTGTTGTCGGTTGTTACTTTGCCGATAAAGAAGAGAAACTGGAGAGACTGATTCCAGAAACTTTCGATTATGCATTTAATGCCTGGGTGATCACTCATGCAGATCTTTTTAAAAGCGCAAGAATAAAAGTAGTATTTGATTTTTTGATTGAAAAACTGGCAGAAGATGCGGATTTGTGTGCGGGTAAACAACGAGAATAATAATTCAATTCAAATCATGTAATGGCTGCGACACGTAGCAGAATCCTGACTACCGTTGACTATGCTTATTAACGCATTTTTTACCTTAACAATATTGAATTGGAACGATGCATAACAATCGATTCACCTAGGCCGATGCGATACAAATCCAGCAATAAGCCTTTAAGCAGCAAATTTTCTTTCCTGCCAGGATTTGCGGAAGAAGTATTATTTAACATAGCATTTTCCCTGACAATAACTCATTGTCTTTGACAAAACTTATTGCTGACAACAGCGTAATTACTTTCCCTGAATTCCTGATCTTATAAAATGCGTCGTCTGTACGATTTAATAGCGACTTAAGGTTCTCCCTTAAGATAATAGTAGTAAAGACATTATTATTGATTTCGTCTTACCCGATAAAGACAAAATCTAATTAACATGGATTCATACTTCAGCTTCTACACTCGCTGAGTTTGTCTATGTGCTGTTGGGTAAAGCCAGGGTTGATATCATGGTCAGTCAGATACTTTGCTTCCAGCATGTAGGCCAGTGCTTCCAGTTCGTTTTTGCAATCAGCCTGCTTATCAAATTGTTCCTCATACTGCAGATAATGTACCAGTTCATGCAGCAGCACGCCGCGGCCAGTCTCGGTGTCCAGATCAACAGAATCAAGCAGGTAAACAGTGCCTACATTCATATTATAAAGTCCAAGAATATTCAAACTGGAGGCATCTATATTACTTGGTAAGCTCTTACCAAAAGCTATCTCTGCAATTTGCTGCTGGTTAACAATTTCCAGTTTTGGTAACTGCTCGGCCTTGAATTCGAACGAAGTGTGCTCGTTAATCCAGCCAAGCAAGCCTTCCAGCATTTGCTCGGTAGTGGAAAATGAACTTAATTCCAGATCCACATGCGGATAGATCTGCAGCTGTTCTACACCGTCATCCATGTTCGCCGGTAAAAAGATATCAGGACTCCCGGCGGCGACACTTTGCGAGACGATGCTGGCAGTCAGTATCATTATGGTAACAATATTGGCCCGTGCCGGGTCTTTTACGCGTTTTACACCTTCAAGGAAATCAGCACGCTTGTCTTCGCGGATCTGATACTCGTTTTGCTTTGCATAATGCAGTAGCGCCTGATAGGCGGCAGAGTTATTTTGTTCAAGACCACGTTCATAAACCAGGGTCCGTTGCCCGTCAATCAGACAGGGATGCACCATGAAACGTTTCAGAAGTTGATCGAAATTTTTATCACTCATTTTAAAAGCTGAAATCCCCACGTTTAATAATTTTAACGCAGACATCAACCACTTCCGGGTTAAAATATTTCCCCTTACCTTCTTCGATTATTTCAATACCTTTATCAAGTCCGAGTGCCGGTCGATAGGGACGATGAGAAGTGATGGCCTCAACCACATCAGCAACGGACAAAATCTGTGCTTCCAGGATAATTTGTTCTCCTTTTAAGCCATTAGGGTAACCGCTACCATCTAATCGTTCATGATGCTGAATAATCATCTCCGCCACCGGCCATGGGAATTTAATACCCTGTACGATTTCATAGCCAACCAGACTGTGTGTCTTTATCATTTCAAACTCCGCCGCACTTAGTTTCCCTGGTCGATTCAAGATTTCCGCTGGTATGTATATCTTACCAATATCATGGATACTCGCGCCTAATTGCAGTCCCTTAATCCGATCTTCTGTTAATCCCATTTCCTTTGCAATCGCTACAGCCAGGAGTTCTACATTGTGCATATGACCCGCAGTATATGGGTCACGTTTTTCAACCGTTATTGCTATTGCCTCAATTGTATTAATAAGTGCATCCGACAAACGCTCCATGCTTTTATCTTTTTCAGCCGACATTCGGATAGAATGAATTCCATAAGCCATATCAGCGGCCATTTCCTTAAGCAAAGACACTTCTGCTAGTGAATAAGAGAATGCATCCTTACTGCATATATGCAAAATGCCGAGTGGAGTACGATCATGATTGTATTTCAATAATAAAGTGATCGATGAACAACATGCGCAAGTAGTGTGTTGCTTCTGCAACATCTTAACTTCCTCATCTTCTGTATTATTATCACAAATTAAATCTTCTCCGGTCATGATGGCTTTTTTTACTAAGCCCCACCCCGGTAGCTTATTAATATCTAAATCGACCTCATCAGGATTTTTTTTATCAATTCCAGATAGTGCAATTGGCCGCACTAGCGTTTCACTATCTTCGTCTATAAACCCTACCCAACTCGCACTGTAACCTTGTATTGAAATTAGTATTTCACAAATACTTTGTACTAACTCGAACTCCGATGCACTATGAACCAGAATTTCGTTGCATGAACTTAATGCCTGTAAAGCACGTATTGATTTATTCAATTCATCCTGAGCTTTCTTACGGTCACTAATATCTCGAATTAGAGCAACGGCATGCCATTCACCTTTTAATTCTATAGCGGAAATACTAAGTTCAATAGGTAACAGAGTACCCGATTTATCTATTGCTTCCATTTCCAGGGTTTTACCAATGATGTTTCCTTTACCAGTCTCTTTAAATTTCTTATAGCCTTCAATGTGCGATTCACGATATTCATCCGGTATAATCAGTTCTTCCAATGGCTTTCCTATAGTTTGATGCCTCTCATACCCGAATATACGCTCTGCCGCTTTGTTCCAGAAACTGACATTCCCTTCATTATTCAACATAAGTAAAGCATCCTGTGTTGAATCAGCCATAACATGAAACTGATGTTCACTTTCCTGCAGTTCTAATTCCGCTTTTATTCGAGCGCTTATATTCCTTGCGCTTACGATAAAGCCCAATATTTTATTTTCCTTATCGTAATAAGGGGAATAAGAAACTTCCAAAACCTGTTCTCCTTCGATAGTTGGGATATCAAATATAGACTGGAAACTGACTTCCTCACCTTCCATGCATCTATCTGCGTGTGGTTTTAATATATTATTAAAAA
>JABHFC010000129.1 GCA_018676275.1 Gammaproteobacteria bacterium
GATTTGAACGAGTTTAACATTTTGAAAAGTAGCTCAATCTTTACGACAATATTAGGCAGTAATTTTTTATAATGATCTTCATCATCGGTTTGAATCTCTTGTAAGTCGGCCGCTAGTTCTTCAACATAGGGTAAAAAAGCATCCTGCTGAGATTTGTTAAATCGGTGTACTTCATCCACAAACAAAACGGTATCTTTATTGTAGACCTGTCTGTATTGCTTCGCCTGTTCGATGGCTTCTCGAATATCCTTAACACCGCTGAGTACAGCCGACAGTGTCAAAAATTTTGCTTCACAGGATTCAGCGATGATTTTTGCCAGGGTCGTCTTACCTGTCCCAGGTGGCCCCCAAAATACCATGGAATGTAATCGACCAGTTTCAATTGCGGTTCGCAGGGGTTTCCCTTCACCAAGCAAATGCGACTGACCACTGAAATCAGCAAGATTATGTGGCCGCATACGATCCGGTAATGGGCGAAATTCTTCAGACTCAGACATAAATAATTACCGACTTATTGTCGACTATCAATTACATCGACACCCTCTGGCACAGTAAACTGGAATAGTTCTATATTCAGAGCATTATTACGTTTCATATCCAGTAATTTTATCACGGTGGTCTGGCCAAGATGATCTAGCAATATCATGCTGTAAAGTTGACTATCCTTAAAACCTAATTGAATACTGCTATATTGTGACTCCACATCACGTGGCGTCATTTCAACCCAGTCATTACCATCTGTTGTATCCAGATTGATTACAACGTAATGAGCATCAATATCAATTTCACCGCCAAGTATAGCTGCGGGCGAATCTTCAATGACATTAGAGATATCACGGATAGTTACCTGTTCAAGGTCTTCATCATAAATCCATAGATTTACACCATCACTTATCAGGTATTGAACATAAGGTTCCCAATAAGCCCAATGAAACATACCCGGTCGACGAATATGCATAACGCCAACAGATTTTTCCAATTCTTCACCAAACTGATTTAGTGAGATCTGTTCAAAAGCGGCACTGAATGTTTCCAGATCTTTTAAAAAATTACTTAGGTGTTCTGGCTGTTCATCTGCAATAGAAATTATTGGAGTTGAAAATAAAAAAATACCTATCAGCAGGTATTTAGATTGATGAAAAACTGCATTCATGATTTTATTCATCTAGTCTATCGGCGGTGGAGGTCCGGCAAGAACTTCCCGACTGCCGTTCGATTCCAGCGGACCAACCAAACCACTGCTTTCCATTTCTTCAACCATTCTTGCTGCCCTGTTATAACCAACCTTCAGTCGTCTTTGAATATAGGAAATTGATGCCTTCCTCGTTTCTGTAACAATACGTACAGCCTCGTCATATAGAGGATCAGATGCATCGTTTGCAGTTTCAATACCAGCAACAGCCTCTGCACCACCTTCACTGGGGCCACGAAGAATTTCATCGAGATACTCCGGTTCGCCTCTACTTTTCAGGTTTTCTACAACATTATGTACTTCGTGATCATCAACAAATGCGCCATGCACACGCTCAGGAATACTTGTGCCCCCTGGTAAATACAACATATCGCCGTGACCCAGTAGAGTTTCTGCTCCCATCTGATCCAAAATTGTGCGTGAATCAATTTTTGACGAAACCTGGAAAGCTATTCGACAAGGAACATTGGCTTTAATCAGACCCGTTATTACATCAACAGAAGGACGCTGTGTTGCCAAAATCAAATGAATTCCGGATGCCCTTGCCTTTTGTGCCAATCTGGCTATCAGCTCTTCTACCTTTTTGCCCACAGTCATCATCATGTCAGCAAGTTCATCAATAATAACAATGATAAAAGGTAATTCTTCCAGTTCGCGTGGGCTATCCTCTTCGCTAACAGGTTTATAGGTTGGATCCAGTAATGGTTCTCCACGTTCTGCAGCTTCTACTACTTTGCGGTTATAACCAGCGATATTTCGCACACCCAGTATCGACATTAGCTTGTAGCGTCTTTCCATTTCAGCAACACACCAGCGCAATGCGTTGGCGGCTTCTTTCATATCTGTCACCACCGGTGTAAGCAAATGCGGAATACCTTCATAAACCGACAACTCCAGCATCTTTGGGTCGATCATAATCAAGCGGGTGTCTTTCGCAGTCGCTTTGTAGAGAATACTCAGGATCATTGCGTTCAAAGCGACAGATTTACCCGATCCGGTAGTTCCCGCTACTAGCAGGTGCGGCATCTTGCCAAGGTCAGTAACGATTGGATTACCGCTAATGTCTTTACCCAGCGCAAGGGCCATATTTGATTTAACAGATTCGTACTCTTTTGAGTTCAGTATTTCCCCAAGTGTCACTAGCTCCCGGTGTTCATTGGGTATTTCTATACCGATAACAGATTTACCGGGAATAACATCGACCACTCGCACACTAACAACAGACATAGAGCGCGCAAGATCCTTTGACAAATTCGCCACCTGTGCACCTTTTACCCCAGCCGCAGGTTCCAGTTCAAAACGGGTAATTACCGGTCCCGGATGCACGGCGACAACTTCCACCGAGACGCCAAAGTCTTTCAATTTGATCTCCAGTAAGCGAGACATCGCCTCCAGTGCCTCACGTGAATATCCCTGGGTAGAAGGTTTAGGATCGTCCAGCAGCTTCAGTGGTGGTAATGCGGCATCCGCTGGCATAGCGAACATCTGGGTTTGCTTTTCTTTCTCTACTCTGGTGCTGGTTTCAACTTCTTTTATAACCGGCTCGATCCTGGGAGGGGGGCGATGCTCGACTTTTTGCTTTTCTTCCTTAACTACCGTCTCACGCTCACGTCTTACGCGCCTACCTTCTGCCTGATCTCGCAACTCGCCAATAAGCACAGAAGCCCGGCTGATTAATTCGAGTGTTAATTTGCCAGTATTATCCATCAGCCATAACCAGGATAAGCTGGTATACATGGTCACGCCTATTAGGAACATCGCCAGCATTATTAGAGTGCTACCCAGATCACCAAAAATAACCTGCTGTGCCGACCCCACGGCATCACCAAAAATCCCACCAGCCCCTCTGAACTCATGGGGTAACCAGAGCCCGGATTTAAAATGCAACCACGCCAGCCCGCATCCCCCGGCCAACAACAGCATAAAGCCGACAATACGCAGACCCAGGTGAAAATGATCCAGCGGCAATTCCTGATCGCGTGATTTAAATAATCTCCAACCGTCAAAGGCGAGAATAAATGGAAACAAATAGCCCAGGTATCCAAATAAATACAATAAAATA
Source organism: Gammaproteobacteria bacterium (assembly GCA_018676275.1). Lineage (GTDB taxonomy): Bacteria > Pseudomonadota > Gammaproteobacteria > Eutrophobiales > Eutrophobiaceae > WLWS01. The sequence goes on from JABHFC010000129.1 coordinate 3,255, forward strand.
TTGGCAATCCAGGCACCAACAACACCACCATGGTTGTGTATTTGATTGCTGGAAACAGCCTGAGACCAGCCTGGATCTGCCGGATGGTAACTTAACAGGGCGATTGACAGGTATGTGGCAAGCGCGGCCAACGCGATGAAGCTTATTTCTTTGACATTACGCAGCACCTGGCTGCTTGAGATCGCCTTGTTTTTACGTTTTTGAGAGGCCTGTGACACAGTTAAACCTGTTTAGATGAAATAATTCATAGGGTTATGTTTATTAAGAAAGAATTGTATCATTTAACATACTGTAATGCAGTCTACTTATGAGAACTTTTCTATCATGAAAGCTAGCATATTGGCATATTACAGA
>JABHFC010000130.1 GCA_018676275.1 Gammaproteobacteria bacterium
GAAGTTTCCGATAAACCTTTCGCTATTGGTAAATACGAAGTGTCAATAGGTGACTGGAGTAAATATTGTGCCCTGAGTGGCAGGTGTAAACCTGAGACAGACAAGGAAAAACGCAATGATCCGCAAACAGGGATTAGTCTTCAACAGATGAATGAGTTCACTCAATGGCTATCTGAACGAACCGGCAAAACCTATCGTATCCCGAAAAAGGCTGAGTGGGATTACGCCGCTAACGCCGGTGGTGTACAACCTAAAAAAGATGTTAATTGTCGACTTGAACTGAATGGCAAAGTACTTAAAGGAACCGGGATTGCCAGTGTCAAATCAGGTAAAGACAATGGTTGGGGGTTAAGAAATTACGTTGGAAATGTTCAGGAATTAACGGAAGACGCTGGTGGTACAACAGCGGCGGGCGGCGCCTACTCTGATGCACACTCAAAGTGTGATATAACCCTGCAACGTCCTCATAATGGCAGTGCTGATGAGACGACAGGTTTCCGATTATTACTCGAAGAAGTAGGCTAAGAGAACAGGAATTACATAATGGCTAAGAATACCTTGCGAGCATTGGCAAAAGGATATGCAGATGGCAGTCTTGACAAAGAGAACTATCGGAAAGCGCGCGCAGAATTAGTACAGGGTATTATTTCGAAAGAAATTCCGCTGGCTGAGATTGATTACCCACCATTGGTACAACCACCAGAACCGGAAGCACTGGACGACACTCAGCAACGCAAAACTGAGTCTAAAAAACAACCTGCCGCTGAAAAAGCCAAAGCTCAAACTCCTGCGTCAGCAAAATCAGCGGAAGCTAAAGCGTCAAATAATGTAAGCGCTGTCAATGATTCTAAAGGCTCGAACAAAATACTATTAATCGGATTGGGTTTGACCGTTATTGCTATTATTATCGTAGCGGTGATCGCTTTGTCAGGAGATTCTTCCAAAAAAACTACATCAGTCGGCACTACTACTTCTACTAACAACACTACTGCGGTTGTTGCAACAAACAGCAAAACTCAAGAATTAATTCGCGAGTTTCTAAGTAAAAAGAATTGGTCAAATTCCACGCTGGAATACTTTCAGCGCCAGTGGCAGGAATTACCTGCTGATGACATACAGGCAAGTAAAAAGAGTCTTGAAATGGGCCAACTCACCAATGCTATTTATAAGCAGTTATTGGAAGAGCAGGCTTTGTCCGGACTGGTTGATGATGATTCTTCGTTAAACAAACAACGAACGCTGGTACAGTTTGCAGCAGATCTCGGCATTGACGATACACGCATCAGTTTGCCTGATGACATGGAGTCAATGAGTGACGCAATACAGGAAGAGCTACCCTAAATCCTGCCAACATAATTTAAGACACTCTTAACAAGTTTTTAATTCCATCAGGATGCTCACCTGCGAGGGTATCGCAAAAGTCCTGTGTCGTCTTTCCCACGCAGGCGGAAATAAAACTATTGGATTACCGCCTACGCGGTAATGACACTTAACGACACCCTCCTGCGACAGCAGGACGGATATGCTGTAATCAGCAGGTTCCTTATCAGTTAATCAAAGTCCTCAAAATCAGGCTCTTCACTTTCCAATATTTCATCATTTGAGCGGTCATGAGCAAGCTTGTCCCTGTGCTGCAAATAGACACTTTTGACAAACTCATATTCGTCCACTGCAGCAAAACCCAGCAATTCACCTGTATCTAATAAGTCTGCTTTAAAGTCAATATAATTCAATGACATAAGACCCGAACGATGGGCTGTATCATTGATATAGGATGTCGGACTTAACAATATGCCATCTACACCAAAACTTGTTGCAGCACGCAGGGTTGTTGGACCAAAAAATGGAATTACAAAATAAGGACCTGAGTCAAAACCCCATTTCGCAAGAGTTTGTCCAAAGTCCTCGTTGTGTTTGACTAAGCCCAGACTCGTCGATACATCAAAAAATCCGAGTAAGCCAATGGTGGAGTTGAACACCAGGCGTGCAAAATCAGCTACTGCCTGACCGATTTTTAACTGCAATATGTCATTTACAATGACAGATATTTCACGAAGATTACTGAAAAAGTTTGTAATACCCTGGTTGATGAACTCAGGCAGGATAGCGTCATAGAGCTCTCCTATAGGATTAAAAAAGTTTTTATCCATCGCCTGGTTAAAGTTAAAGGCAGAACGATTGAATCCTTCAAAAGGATCTTGTGGATCACGACTATTAGTCGTCGCGCATCCTGAAAGTAAAGTGACTAACAAAAAGCAAGTTACAACCCGCAATTGTTGCAGACGATGCCTCTTCATAAAAATTCTCTCTTGCCTCAATTATCGACCCTTAGGCTATGGGCTCGCTTCGCTACAGGAAAATAGGTAGAGATTGTGATATCTGTCAGGATTGCCTCTGCCTGATTACAGCGTGTTATGCTAGGCGATTGTTATTTTATTATTTCATTGCAGATTACAACAACATTACAAGAAAATCTATTCGCGATAAAATACCCCTTTACCAGTCCAGGCAGGATTCAAGGGAATATGAAAATATTATCTTTTATTCTTTATGTTTAACAAAAACGCTAAACTCTTATCTTAATGCAGGAACAAACTGAAAATATCGATACAGATGAGTTGCATAAATTTGCCTTGCTTGCCGATGAGTGGTGGAACCCGGCAGGCAGCCTGAAAACTCTTCATGTCATTAACCCGGTACGTTTGAATTACATTGACGAAGCAGCATCGATACAAAACAAGACAGTATTGGACATAGGCTGTGGTGGCGGACTCTTAAGTGAAGCTATGGCTGACAAAGGAGGCATTGTTACCGGTCTGGATGCAAACGAATCTGCTATTGAAGTTGCCAGGGAACACGCAAGTCAGTCTTCAGTCAGGATAGACTATGTTCATGCAACAGCTGAGCAGTATGCAGAAGAAGATAACAAGAAATATGATGTCATTACCTGTATGGAACTGCTCGAACATGTCCCAGACCCAGCATCTTTGTTAACTGCATGTGCAAAGATGTTAAAACCGGGCGGTGATCTATTCGTTGCTACCTTAAATCGGAACGCTCGATCTTATGCCGCCTCAATTTTAGCTGCTGAATATATTCTCGGTCTTCTACCAAAAGGCACGCATGATTATGCAAAATTCATTAAACCTTCCGAACTCAGTCGTTGGCTGCGTAAAATGGATTTTACGATAGTTGATATCAGTGGCATGCATTACTTACCTGTCGTTAATCATTGTTTCCTGAATAACGATCCTTCGGTTAATTATCTGCTGCATGCGCGTAGCAGTAGCTGAACCATGGCCGACATAAAATGCAAAAACGTGCTTTTCGATCTTGATGGCACATTAGCCGATACCGCACCAGATTTAGCCTATGCGCTAAATTTACTACTGCAGGAGCAGGGACAGCTACCTCTGCCCCTTGATGTAATTAAACCTTCTGTTTCACTTGGCGGAATCGCTATGATAAAACTCGCATTCGATATCGATGTTGATTGTCCTGAGTTCGAATCATTGAGAAACCGCTTCCTCGAAATTTACAGTACTAACATTGCCAAGCACACAAGCTTGTTTGATGGTATGGATAAAGTACTTAGCATGCTTGAATCCCGGCAGGTGCCATGGGGCATTGTTACTAATAAACCGAGCTGGTTAACTCAACCTTTAATGCAAGAATTGAAGCTGTCTGAACGTGCGCTATGTATAGTTTCCGGTGATACTGTTGAACACAGTAAGCCCCACCCCGCTCCTTTGTTACACGCCTGTGATTTATTAGCCTGTAATGCAGCTCAAACGCTCTACGTGGGTGACGCCCGACGTGATGTAGAAGCAGGTAACAGCGCCGCTATGACCACAATCATCGCAAGCTATGGCTATATAGATAAAAATGACGATATTGAAAGCTGGGGAGCAAACGGAAAGGTAAATACGCCTCTGGAGATACTGGACTGGGTCAGCTGATACTGTGAACCCTGAGCAATATTGTCTCGACAAGGCTGCACCCGCTGGTTCAAACCTGTATTACTGCAGTCTATTTTATAAGTCGCCACAAAAACGAAAATTGCATGCCATTTTCGCTTTGCAACAAGAGCTGCTTGACACGATAAGTGAATGTCAGGACGCTGGGGTTGCTCGGATTAAATTACAGTGGTGGTGTGAGGAAATCACCCGGCTGTTTGCATCTGAAGCACGACATCCGGTAAGCCTGGAATTACAACAACTTTTGCCCGAAATCCAGTTCGACCAGGGTCAGTTATTATACCTTGTCAACGCAATAGAACATCAAATCAGTCCAAGACCTTCAGGCTCGATTCAGTCTCTGCTTGATTTTTTTATAAACGGTCGCGGCATAATCTGGCGCCTGGCGGCAGAGCTTTGCGGTGCAAAGGACAAAGACCTTATTACGCAGGCGGCAACAATCGGTGGCTTGAATAGTTGCCTGGAATATTTTCAATCAAGCGCACAGCACTTGCAAAGAGGCTATTGCCCCTACCCTCAGATCGAACTGGATAAATATGGCTTGAGTCATGATGATCTGATGCAAGCTGGTAAACTATCTGCTGTCAGGCAATTACGTGATGAGCTGTATAACACTATCTTTTCCGGGCTTGAACAAAGCCTGCTGAGATTGAGTGGCATGGATAACAGGCAAATTTTGTTTGCCATCATTCAGGCAAATATTGCCCAGGCCAACTGCAAGCTGATGCAAAAACAAACAGGGGACTTAATGCAAACCCCTCCTTCTATTACCCCACTGAGAAAACTCTGGATTGCCTGGCGTACAAACAAAACATGTCGTTGAGCTAAGTCCTAAACAGATCTTTTATCATGCCTTAATCTAACTCTCAGGCGCCGCAAAATATTACGCTCAACATTTTCAGAGGTCAGAATAAAAGGGTAAGTTTTTCCTCCATTCACAGTAAATCTTAAAACAAGCAATAATCTGTGCACATAGGCGGCGGGTTCGAGCTTCACAGCTTGAGCATTTTTTTCTGCATCAATCAGTGTCCATTTATTCTCTCTGCCAAGGATTAAAACTGGTTTATGCTCCGAATCAGTATTTCTGACAAAGTCAGTATAAAAACGAAGATAATTTATGCTGATCAGGAGAACTATTAGCAATTTCAACCAGATTGGGAAGCCGACATATATTAAACAAAACAGTGAGCCGACATGGATAAAGGTCATGAAATACAATAGTGTCGCCGGTGGCTGATAAATGATGCGAATTGGTAAGCTGAATGCATTATCCCTGTGTTTCATAATATCTCCCTGTGACTTACAATCTCCCTGAGGAATTTACTTACTCAGTCGTGGCTAATTATTCAATATAGTTTTTTATATAAAGCCACTATAAAATACCAGAGGTTTGAATTTATATGACAAAAAAAAATCAGGATGATGCCATTCAGGAACAAGCTCAAGCTGCCAAAAACGCGTATAATGACAAACATCAAGCCCTTACCAGACCGGTAAAAGAAATTGGTGGTCCA
>JABHFC010000131.1 GCA_018676275.1 Gammaproteobacteria bacterium
CCCTTACCAGCTACCAATATGACATCTTCTTCTGACGCGATGTTAATCGCTTCACTTATAGCAGCAGCCCTGTCTGGTATAACAACAACGGAAGCACTCTGCTCCATACCAGCCAACATTTGATTAATTATGCTTTCAGGCTTTTCGTTTCTTGGGTTGTCATTAGTTAAAATAACCTGATCAGCATAAGTTTCTGCAAGCTTGCCCATCATAGGCCGCTTGCCCTGATCACGATCACCGCCACATCCCACAACACATATTAGTTTTCCACTGCTAATGTCTCGCAAACTGGCGAGAGATTTTTCCAATGCATCAGGTGTGTGAGCGTAATCGACAATAACTCTGGGTCTGGCATTTTTTGTGAAGCATTCCATTCTGCCTGGCACAGCTTCCAATTCTGAAAGTAATTTCAGGGAATTCTCAAATTCCACGCCGGATAAACACAGCACCGAGAGAGAAGCGAGCAAATTGCTGACATTAAAAGCACCGGTTAACTTGCTTGTTATGTTGCCCTCACCCCAGGGACTTTGCACATCGATAGAAAGCCTGGCAATACCGCTTTCCTTTACCACTCCGCAAACATGATTTTGTGTATTCCCGGCTTTAGGTTTTTCACCAACAGCATAAGTAATCAGCTTCAAATCATCTTTCAGATCATTAGCCAATTGTTGCCCATACTCATCATCAATATTGATAACGGCACTATGTAATGATTCTGTCAAAAATAACTGACGTTTTGCTTGGGCATAGCTATCCATGTCACCGTGATAATCAAGATGCTCGCGACTCAAATTTGTGAACACACCAATATCGAAATTAACCCCTGCAACCCTCGCCTGCCGCAGAGCATGAGAAGACACTTCCATAACGATGTTTTCCAGACCATCGAGCTGCATTGAGTGTATTGCACGATGTATCGTCAGGGCATCAGGAGTAGTATTCAGGCTCGTTTGCATTTTGCCTGACGTACCAATACCTAATGTACCAATAACTCCAGCACTGATTGCGTTTGCAGAAGTTAAGGCCTGAGCGATGAAATGTGCTGTAGAGGTTTTTCCATTAGTTCCTGTGATACCAATGACATTCATAGCTGCCGAAGGGTGCTGATAAAAACGATCGGCGATAAGTCCTGTTTTAGCGGACAGATTCTCAACTGAAATTACCGGCACAGAATAAGTAGCAGACACATCAAATAATTCTGCGTCAACCAGGACAGCACAGGCACCAGCATTAATTGCATCTTCTATGTATTGCGTACCATTACTATGCACACCTTTACAGGCAAGGAAAAGATCCCCGCTCTGGACTTCGCGACTATCAATTTCAACTTTGACAAGAGAACGATCATCGGTAGCATCAATGTGTACCAACCCCTCCAGCAGGAATTTTAATGTCATCTCATCTGTCGGTTTTCTAAGAGCCATCATTGCCACAACACCTTCGCTGAGGGATTCTCGTTATTGGCAACTACAATTTTGCTTTCGATGGCGGGCAGGTCATCAGGTGCAATATTCAGGATGCGCAGGGCACCCTGCATAACACCTGAAAATACAGGCCCGGCAACAGCACCACCGTAGTGTTCACCTTCCTGCGGTTCATCAATAGCCACGACAATAACCAATTGCGGATTACTTACCGGTGCCAGACCGGCAAACACCGACATATATCGATCTTCGGCATAACCCCCAGCTATCGCTTTGTGTGCGGTACCGGTTTTGCCTGCTACGCGATATCCATTTACAGCTGCCTTTAGTCCTGTACCACCTTCCTGTACTACGGTCTCAAGCATTCGGTTTATATTTTTCACTACCTCTAATGGCAAAACCTGTTTACCTGCAACTGGTTCCTCGACTTTCTGAAAAGAGATGGGGCGTAATACACCGCCAGTTGCCAGCACTGAATATGCCTGGGCAAGTTGCAATGCTGTTACCGCAATACCATGTCCAAAGGACATAGTTGCAAGCTCTACTTCCGACCAATTGTTGTAATCATTAAGCAAGCCAGATGATTCTCCAGGAAAACCGCTACCTGTAGATTGACCAAAACCAATGTTCGAATAGATCTGCCATATAAGTTCCGGACCTAGTGACAGGGCAATTTTACTTGCACCGACATTACTCGATTTTTTCAGAATATTAGTCAGATTGAGACTACCGTAATTCTTATGATCCTTAATGGTGTGATCATTTACCTTTAGATAACCAGGACTAGTTTCAATTTGCGAAGTGTCGTCGTACAGATGTGATTGTAAGGCTGCCGCTATAGTAAATGGCTTTAAAGTCGAACCTGGTTCAAATACATCTGTAATAGCACGATTTCGAAAACGATCGCTTGTTAATCCACTTCGATTATTAGGGTTGTAAGATGGTTGATTGACCATTGCCATCACTTCACCTGTATTGACATCAAGCATGACTAACATGCCAGCGCGGGCGCTATGCAGCGTAACCGCTGCTTTTAATTCTCTATAAGCCAGGTATTGAATGCGTCGATCAATACTTAAACTAAGGGGTTTCCCCGGACTCACCTGCTGGATACTTTCGACATCCGCAACAACTCTTCCGAGTAAATCTTTGAGCACTCTTTTGCTCCCCAATGAGCCCTGCAACCAGTCATCGAAAGCCAGCTCGAGACCTTCCTGACCTTTGTCATCGACATTGGTAAATCCGAGTAGATGTGAAGTGATCTCTCCACTCGGGTAGAAACGTTTATATTCGTGTTGCATGTAAACACCTGGCAACTTTAACTCTTCTATCTCACGTGCCAGCTTTGGTTGAGTTTGTCGCTTAAGATATACAAACTCCCGATGCATACGACTTTGTAGTAGATCATTCAATGAAGACGAACTCATCTCCAGTGCAGCAGCCAGAGCGACAAGATCACGACCGGACTGTAATAACTCACGTGGTATTGCCCATATAGATTCAACAGGCGTACTTACAGCAAGTGGCTCACCGTTACGATCAGTTATCAGCCCCCGGTGCGCAGGAATACTAACGGTTCTTAATGATCGTGCGTCACCATGATCACGAAGAAAATCCTGATTCGATATTTGCAGGTCAAATGCACGCCAGAGCAGACACGAAGTCGCAGCTAAAAAGACAGTCAAAATTAACCAGCGACGAGCTGGATAAGTGACAATGGTTTGTTCTTGCCTCATTGCAGTATCAATACTAGTAATTGTTGATCTGGTTCCGTCATCTCCAAATTTATCCGGGCAATCTTTTCCACCCTGTCATCGGTTGCCCAGGTACTTTGTTCAAGCTGCAACTTTCCCCATTCCTCATTTAAATTATCCTGTTGTTTCTCCTGTTCCTGGATCTCAACAAAATACTTTCGCGCTTTGTGCTGTGCCAACACGACCTCAATAGCAGAAACAAAAACCGTCGATAATAGTATGAGCATCAGTAAAACCTTCATGCTGCCAATTTCTCGGCACATCGCAATACAGCGCTACGTGCCCGTGGATTACGGTAAATTTCATCAGCGCTCGGTTTTACTGCACGCCCAATCAATTTCATATGCGGTTGTAACTGGTCTACCGTCACCGGTAAATCAGGTGGAAAGTTGTCACCCAGAGATTGTTCTCGCATAAATCGTTTCACAATCCTGTCTTCCAACGAGTGAAAACTGATCACCGCCAATCGACCACCTGTGCCCAACACTTTATTTGTCTGCTCCAATGCCAATCGAAGTTCATCAAGTTCATTGTTAATAAAAATACGTATCGCCTGGAAAGAACGCGTTGCAGGATGCTTCTCCTTTTCACGGAAAGGCAAGGCCGAAACAATGAGTTCAGAAAGTTGCCCCGTTCGGGTTATCTCTTTTTCTGCCCGACACTCAACTATTTTGCTGGCGATTCGACGAGCGAAACGTTCTTCACCGTATTCACGCAAGACCCGTATAATCTCGTCCTGTTTTGCCTTGTTTATCCATTCGGCAGCACTTGGCCCTGAGCTCGTATTCATTCTCATGTCGAGCTCACCATCTCGTGAAAAACTGAATCCCCTTTCGGCATCATCCAGTTGCGGTGAAGACATGCCGAGATCAAACAAGATGCCGCTGATTTCACCCAACTTGTCGTATTCACCAATGTACTTTTCGAGTTCACAGAACGAAGCGTGTATAACAGTGATGCGTTGATCTTCACTTGCAAGTTGTTTCGCATACGTGATGGCAGCAGGATCTTTGTCAAAAATAAACAATCGACCTTTTTGATTGAGTCTTTGTAATATAGCCAGACTGTGTCCACCCCGACCAAATGTTGCATCGACGTAAATACCTTCCGGCTGTAAAGCAAGACCATCTAACACCTCCTCAAGTAGCACAGGTGTATGCGAATATTCATTTCCCTTCATCTACGAAGCTTGGCTTAATAGCCATTTCGTTAAAGAGATAAGCCTTTTAATGGATCAGAAGGCTGATCATCGTCATTGCCTACCTGTTCCAGCCATTGATCTCTTTGTGCTTCCCAACTCTTCTGATCCCAGATCTCAAACTTGTTACCCTGACCCAGAATTACCGCCTGCTTTTTAATAGAGGCATAATCTCGAAGCTCTGGCGTAAGCAGAATTCGACCCTGTGCGTCCAGTTGACAATCAGTGGCGTAACCCCTCATCATTTGCTTGGCGCGGCGACTTTGTTTATCGAAATCTGACAGGGCTGCCAGCTTGGTTTCTATCAGTTCCCATTCTGATAATGGGTATAACCAGAGAGAGTGATCGAGTGGATTTAATGTTTGCACGAGGCAGCCGCCCGCAATCGCTCCAAGGCGATCACGAAAACGGCTGGGCACCGCAAGGCGGCCCTTACTATCGATACTGACGGTACTAAAACCCCGAAACATTTCAAAACCCCTGATTTAACAGAATAAACCACTTTTCCCCACTATTCCCCACCGAGTGAACTATAGGAACTTGTGTTCTATTGTGTCAAGCAATTCTTGCGATTTTATGGAGAAAATCTGTCTGTGTAACAGACACTTATGAGCGAAAAGTTGGAAAATAGGGTAAAAAGAGAGGGAACTTATAAATAGAAGTCTATTTATATCATTATGTTGAGATTTTATATTAAAGTAACTTCTTAAGAAGCAAATTTAAAATGTCATATACGACTGTATTCACACTGTTTTCTGACCCATAGCTATCCGTGCTTAGAGACTTTTACCGCCTATCAGGCCCGCCGATGAAATTCAAAAATCTGCGAATCTGAAAGTTTGCTCTGAAATCGATAGCCATCCGCCCTGAAATCCTTCAATCCCTCGGGGCTTTCAATCCTGTTTTGGACGACATGGCGTGCCATCGCACCCCGCGCCCGCTTCGCCATCATACCCAGCATTCGTGCCTGGCCATCCTTTACCTGTTTAAACACCGGCGTGATTACATCAGCCTTGAGTAAATCGGGTTTGACTACTTTAAAATACTCATTGGAAGCACAATTAAGCAAGTACTTACTACCTGTTTTAGCAATAACTTTATTAAGATTTAAGCTTATTTTATCATCCCAGAAATCGTACAGGTTGTTGCCTTTTGAGGTCTTCAACCTGGTACCCATCTCCAGTCGATAGGCCTGCATCAAATCAAGCGGTCGCAAAACGCCATATAAACCAGACAAAATTCTTAGATGTTCCTGAGCATAAGCGTGTTCTTCTTTGCTAAAGCTGGATGCATCCAACCCCAGGTAAGTGTCACCAGTGAAGGTCAGAGCTGCCTGTTTGGCATTGGAGCGCGTGAAAGGGGTAGAAAAATCGCGATAACGCTGTTGATTCAATTCTACCAGCGCATCACTTAGCTTCATTAAATCAGCAAGTTTCTTATTACTTAATTTCCGCGCGACATCGATGAGTTCCTGCGCCGGCTTTAACAAGGCAGGCTTGCTATAAGCAAGTCCCTTCTCCGCTGTGGAATCGACATCAAGTTTTTTTGCGGGGGAAATTACAACCAACATATTATTACTCCGTACAATTCACGCATTATTTGATTTTAAAAAATAGAGAGGAAGTCGACCTGTAAGCCGGGTTCTGTCCTGTTGATTAATATCAACAGTGGTAATCATTCATCTGGGATTTGCGTCACCGCAAACCTCTAGCGACCTACCCGAACCCAGTGCGGACCACACCTGATGGGTTCCTATTTGGTCTTGCTCCGGATGGGGTTTACCCTGCCACCACTGTTACCAGCGGCGCGGTGCGCTCTTACCGCACCATTTCA
>JABHFC010000132.1 GCA_018676275.1 Gammaproteobacteria bacterium
AACAGTTTATTGTTATTGCTGCAGGTGGTTATCCCACCTTTGAAGACAAATTGAGTGATACCATCATCGCCTTCACATTGCCTGACTAGTTTTTCACAGTCAGCATTGCCTTTTATTTTTTAATATCAAAAATCATCCTGTCTTCAGCCAGGACTACAGGTCCACTGTATTTTTTCTTCATTGCAGCGCTAAACTCTGCCCAGATAGCCGGTCCAGGACTGGGACCCAGATAAAGGCTCGACATTTCAACCGCAGCAGGAACGCTGGTATAAGGGGCCAGGTGATAAGCGATTAATTTCTTTACCCCGGCATCTGCAGCCAGTTGTCCCAGTTGACTGGGACTGGTGTGACCAGTCTGCGGACGCTTTTTCATTAACTTGTCACTATGGAAATCTTTGCTGCTGAACTTGCCGCCGCCAGGCGTCATTCCCAGATCCGGTTTGACACATTCATGCACCAGTATATCCACACCCTTCGCCAACTTGAGCATTCCCTCGGAAATGGCTGTATCTCCACTGATGGCCACTGAGCCATAGTCAGAATCAACCCGATAGCCGAGACTACTCATGTTTGGAAAGGGTAAATGATCGGTATGCAAACAACTGACCTTGAAACTATCTGTTTCCAGGATCACACCGGGTGAAACATCCTTCACCTTGAATGGCGGCTCCTGGGTCGGACGCTTTTTCATATGCGGTGGCCAGTAGGTCAAAATCTCATGAACGAAATCATAATCCATGGCGTGCATCTGTCGAAGTGCCCCCTCCGACATGCGTTCAGTTCCTTTTGGTCCATAGACATGGACCAGCTCCTGGCGACCCGCAATCCAGTTACTAATCATGAAGTAGTCATAGTCGGCGATGTGATCAAAGTGCATATGGGTAAAAAACAGATGGTCAATCTTCATCGGGTTGATCCCAACCAGCATCAAGTTTTCCAGCACCCTGCGGCCACAATCAAACTGCAAGACCACGCCATCGACTACTACAGCACAGCTTGCACCACCACGCAGGGGATCAGGCAGGGCGGAACCAGAACCGGTAATAATCAGCTGCATACCATTTTTGCTCAAATCGATGCTGGAACTGGCAGACTGCTCTGTAGTTTCAGTTTCGCTCGACGCTGCACGAGCTTGTTGCCCTGTCAAAGCGGCTGCACCTGTCATCGCTCCGCCAGCCAGCGCGGCTAATACAACTCTTCGATTTTTGTCGACTTGTTCTGATTCATCTTTAGACATTTCAAATCCCCTTCAACGATTTAGCTTTGATTATTAGCAGGTGGGTGACGCAGGAAGCGACTAGTGATAGTCATACTTGCTTCCATTGCCCTACTCTCTACTTTGAATAATTGAATTAGATATTACCTAAATACCGTATTGACTCCTATGCTGGGCCAGAGTTATTTGATTGCGTAAAAGACAACAAAATCAATTTTAGTGGGTATTGAAGCTATACTAATCATAGGTATCCTAAAGCACGCTGGTCAGGCCCTCTATGCAGGGTGTAGATGTAGTTCTATTGGCAAATTTTGGTCGACACAACATTAATCTCGGGAGTGTAGATATGAAACATGGTTTATTCGCATTGTTATTATTTGGCCTAAGCTTAATAGCCACGGCTGAAGAAACAGAAAAACCCTCCACACCCACCCTGGCGATTATTGGCGGACAGCTAATCGATGGTTATGGTGGACGACCTATGCGTAATGCCGCCGTTCTGGTTGCTGGTGATCGTATTGTTAAAGTTGGTCGCCTTGCCGAGCTGCCTATCCCGGAAGGAATAAAAACACTGGATGTAAACGGCATGACTATTATGCCGGGCCTCTGGGAATCCCATGGCCACCTGTTTCATGCCGGCGAAGGCGATCCAGCCGATTTCCCCACCAGGTTTGCCGAGCAGGCAGATTCAATTATGGCGTCGGTGGCAAAGATTTCACTTTTTTCAGGTATCACTTCTTTTCGTGACACAGGCGGGCCCATTAAAAAGCAACTCGTGCTCAAAGCTGAGATAGAAGCTGGCAATCGTCCCGGGCCAAGATTGTTTCTTGCAGGCCCGGTTCTCAGGCAAAGAAGCCCGGAGGCAGACACCAGAAACAGTAAATTTACCGCCGCTTCTCCAAAAGAAGCAAAGCGCCTGACAGAAAAAGTGCTGGCGATGGGTGTTGATCAAATAAAGGTCTATGGATTCTGGGACCTGGAGATCCTGCAAGCGGTAACTGATACGGCCCATAAAGCCGGAATAGGTGTTGATGCTGATGTTCGACATATCACGGCATACCGAACTGCAATTGAAGCAGGAGTGGATCGTCTGCACCACGTCTTTACAGCAGATGCCCTGTCTGATTATAGCGATGACGATATTCGTCTATTGGTGCGTGGCATAAAGCCGGGCGCAACTGGACCTATGGCCAATATTCTTCGAGGTCCCTATATCTTACCCACTATCGAAATGCGCAACGCTTATGTACGTGCATTTAAATTTCGAGAGATCCTCGATCACCCGAGGATAAAGCAACAATATCCGAAAGAAGTCTATGAAAGTCTGCGCGAACACTGGTCTTACCCCGAGTCAGTTCCCTGGGGTATGGGTGCCCCGGAGCGCATCAAAGCCGCCAAGCGGAAACTTAAACATTTTATTCAGGCAGGCGGCCGTGAACAAATTGTGGCGGGAACAGACGCCGGTGCACCGTTCAACCTGCACAGTCCTCTAACAAAGGAAGTGGGTAATCTGCTGGAAGCAGGTCTGTCACCGATGGAGGCAATTCAAAGTGCAACTCTAAGACCAGCTCAGATGCAGGGCGTCGAACAGGATCTTGGAACCGTCAGCGCTGGCAAATTAGCGGACATTATTATAGTAGACGGTGATCCATTACAGGACATTACGGTACTGCAACACAAGGTCGTATTGATTATTAAAAATGGAGAAATTTATACTCCTGATAACAGTGTTACATTCTGATCAACAATACGAAGGAGAATTAAATTATGACCAACTTTAAACAATGTCCTTTGATATTTCTTCTCCTGCATGTGCTCTTCATAGCCGCTGTCAGTGCACAGGACATGTCGGAGTATTATACGGTCATGCATCCTGAAAAATTTGAAATTGACTGGACCGGGTTTTACAAGGCCAACAACGAAGCCACTCTCAGAATACGAAAAACATACCCCCATCATCTTGACCTTGCATACGGCTCTGATCCGAAACAGGCTCTTGACCTCTATTTGCCACACGGGGATGTTTCGGAGGCACCTGTGTTCCTGTTCTTACATGGTGGTGGATTTCGTGAAGGTGATCGCGCACATTATGGTTCTGTTGCTGAACCTTTTCTTAAAAATGGGATCATTACTGCCGTCGCCAGCTATCGACTGACCGGAGATGGATTTCACTATCCTGCCCAATCCGATGATGTAAAAAGTGCAATTAAATGGTTATATGAAAATATCGACGTGTATGGTGGCTTAGCAGATGCGATTTTCGTAGGCGGTCACTCCGCAGGGGCAATCCTTTCCGCCGATGTGGCTGTGGATCGTGCCTGGATGACTGAAATGAAGATCCCAAAACAGGCATTAAGAGGGATTATTCCTATTAGCGGTCCATACGATATGCGCAAAAAAGGCCGGCCGGGGGAACAATCCTCCTATGCACCAACAGCAGCGTTACAGGAACAGGCAAGCCCTATCCTGCATGTCAATGACCCGGTACCTGTTGCCCTGGTAGCCGTAGGGTCAAAAGAGAAATATCAGCAGTCATCCAGTGCTTTTACAAAAGAATTAATAGCGGCGGGCACTGATGCATTTTATTTGTTAATGGAAGGCGAAGATCATGATGATACGGCTTTGTCCCTGGCAAATGAAAAAAGTGAATTGTTTCAACGTACACTTAATATGATTCAAAACTCGAAATAAGTTACTTTTGCGATTTCATATTTAGGATCATATGAAACAAATCGCAAATTGCCGTTGGTACGTCTCAGGTCTGCTATTTGCTGCAACAGCAATTAGTTATATAGACAGGTAAAACCTTACCGTAATCGCGATGAGCTGGGAATTTCCAACAATGGTTATGCCCAGATCATGTCGTCATTTCTTTTGGCTTACACCGTGATGCAGGCTGTTACCGTGCAGAAACTGGATAGTACACGGGTAGCGAGACTTGCCCGCATACCGGGAGTCAGTGAAATTCTTAAGATACCCGAGAGCATGGAAATCATTGCCTTTGTTGCGATTGGTCGAACCTCGCAAAAACTGAGAGCATCAGAGGGTCGACGTACTCCTGTAGGCGAAAAAACATTTCATGACTGTTACGGGAATAAGTATTAAGTACGCTTCTTCATCATTCGGCTTTTAACTTCGCTTATTCCAGACCAAATCTTGCAAGACTCACATAGGATATTTTGCCTTTTTCAATCAAGGCGTAACCCATGTTATGACTTATTTTCTCTTCGCCATTCCTTATAGCCCGAATTGTGTGATAGGTGAATATTTTATTCCCTGAAACAAATTTTTCCCTGAATGGCATTTCTATTTCTATAAATTCCGTGCGATCCCTGTTTTCTCTAAAAAATGCAGGCATATTTTTTACACCTCGAACCTTTTCTTTTCCATTGATAATGATCACTGCATTTTCCGTGTAAAAGCTGGCAAAAGACTCTTCTGTTATTTCCCGCTCACTAATCATCAACTCGTTCCACCATGTAAACATCTCTTCAAGAATATTATCAGATGAATGTGTTGTTGCTTCCGCGAAACCATGCGTGGAAACACTCATTAATAATAGGAAAACTGCCTGATGATATAATCTCATTACACCCGCCTTTGTGATTGCGTTAATTAGTGCTTGTTTATAATAATAAACTGCTAACTACACCGTGTCTCTATCATCTAAAGAAAATCACAATTCTTCAATACCTAATTTGTTGCCTACAGGGCAATGAAAACAGATGGGTCTAGCATTGAAATATTCAGGTAGTTACAGTTAAATCAAAACAAGATACTAAAGCCATGCTTGTAGATGTCATTCACCGAAACCCCGAGCTGAAAAAAGACAAGCTGGATTATCATTAGAATTTAACTATTTGAGGAGATAACAGGAATGAATGCCTTTTGGATCCAAATTACTTTCATCTTCCTTGCACTTGTAAGCCCTTATATCCAGGCAATCGATTCGCCACAAACAGTGGCCATTGTTGGCGGGACAGTTGTCGATTTATCTGGAAAATCCCATATAGAAAACGCTGTCGTACTCGTCAAGGGCGAACGGATCACCGCGGTGGATTCAGCGGCTAATGTTGAAATCCCCGCCGAAGCGAAACAGGTCGATGCCCGGGGAAAATGGCTGATCCCGGGATTGATGAATATGCATGTGCATCTCGGACTTGTATTGCCGGGCAAGATGAAAGCCGAGCTGGCTAACGAAACAGAGGCCGC
>JABHFC010000133.1 GCA_018676275.1 Gammaproteobacteria bacterium
AGCTTATAATGGCGAAACTAATTGGTATCTCGGGCAGCTTACGCTCAGGATCATATAACACGGCCTTACTGGAATGCGCCTCCTCTCTGCTTCCTGAAGGAAGCACACTGGAAATAAAATCGATTAATGTCATTCCACTTTATAACGGCGACCTTGAAGACTCTTCAGGCATGCCGGAAAGTGTGACTGCACTTAAGCAATCCATTAAGGCAGCAGACGGACTGCTTATCGCCACACCTGAATACAATGGCAGTATCCCAGGCGTACTTAAAAATACTATCGACTGGCTATCACGCACAGGGCTGGATGATCTGAATGTACTGAACGGCTTACCGGTTGCTTTAATGGGCGCCACGCCGGGTGGTATGGGTACGGTAAATGCCCAGGCAGCTTATCTACCCATTTTCAAGTCATTGCGTATGCCTCTGTGGATAGCAGGTGGTGGCTTGATGGTCTCTGCCGCACATACAAAATTTGATGACAATGGTGCCTTAACAGATGAGCTGTTGCGCGAACAACTGGAAAAGTATTTAAGTGGTTTTATTGCTTCTCTCTAAAATACGAAGAAGACCTGAATAATTCATATGTAATTTATATGCATTTTAAAGCGAAAATCTATTGAAGTTATACATGGCGTAGGTAATATATTGACAGCCCCTTTTTCAGAGAGCAAAGCCAATGAGTAAATCAAAAACCGAAAAAGAACCTGTCAAAAAGAACAAGCGACGAGGCAAACCCAAAAAATCCCTACAACGATATTTTGATGCTGAGCATGGAATACGCAATCACTGGTGGCCGGCACTTTTCAGTCACGAAGTAGCGGAGGACGATGTCAAAGGTATCACCATAGCAGGTGAACGTATCGGACTCAGACGTGCTAACGACAAAATCTTTGCCTTTCGCGATCAATGTGTCCATCGTGGTGTGCGTCTTTCTGCACAACCAACGTGTCTGACCAAAGAGACTGTATCGTGCTGGTATCATGGCTTTACCTATAATCTTAAAGACGGCATGCTCAGTGATATTGTTGCCTCCGAAAATGATCCACTTATCGGCAGAACTGGTATTCGCGTATTTCCTGCTGAAGAAGTAGGTGGTGTCATATTCGTATTTGTAGGCGATGAAGATTTTGACACACCACCACTGCAGGATGATCTACCAACTTATCCTGATGAGAGTAAGCGAATTCACAGTCCGCGTTTGCAGGATGATGATGCCCTGGCTCTTGGTATTCATAGAAAATGTATCGGCGACTGGCGACTCGCGGCTGAGAGTGGTGGTGATCCGGGTCATATTATGATCCACCGTAAGTCCGCACTAGTGCTTGCGCTGGATACGGCCCTGTCTCTAGGTGAGCCGGTAAGCGGAGAGACATCACTACTTGTAAATGACAAAGGCTGGCCCAAAAGTGTCACAAAATATAATGATAACATCGAGCCGGTCATGCACAGGGAGGAATTAAATATACACACCTATGGCAAGCGCGTTCCCGAAGGATTGCGGGTGTCGCTGTGTTTACCCAGCACCCTTTTTGTTGAAAACTGGCCGCTACCGGGAATTACCCAGTATGAATGGTATGTACCGGTTGAGAAAGGCTATCACGAATATTGGCAGCTACTGGTAAAGGACTGTCCAACAGAGATGGATAAGGAAGATTTTACCCTGCGCTATAATACTGTCTGGGAAGACCTTGCACTAAAGAAGGGTTTTAACGATGACGACATTTTTGCCAGGGAAGCGATGGAGGATTTTTATAACAACCGCAATGGTTGGGATGAGGAACAGCTGTTTTTTATGGACAAGTTCATAGTTGAGTTCAGGAAAATGGTACATAAACACGCTCGTGGTGTTCAACCCCCACCCGACGAACTTTAAACAAAGGCAAAGCAGGCTGTGGAAACTAGAAATATAGAAAATGCCTTAAGTAAATTCATTGATGTTAGTGGTGTTTCAACTCATTACTACGAAGCCGGTTCTGGTGATCCTTTAATATTAATTCATGGCGGCGGTGCAGGAGCCGATGCCTATGGTAACTGGCGCGGCTCAATTGCGGATTTTGCTAAACATTTTCACGTCTTTGCTATCGACATGATCGGATTCGGATTCACCGATAAACCTTCGCCCGAAACCTGTGAATACTCACAAAAAGAAAGAGTCGTGCACGTCAGTGGTCTGATCAACGCGCTGGGTTTATCAAAAGTAAATCTGATAGGTAATTCCATGGGCGGTATTACGTCAATGGGAGTAGCAATTGAACACCCTGAGTTGATCAACAGAATCATATTAATGGGCAGTGCCGGAATCAAGGCACCGCTTAGCGAAGAACTTATGTCAATTATGAATTACGACTATTCGCCCGCTGGTATGGAAAAGATTGTGCGTGGATTAACCAACCCGAATTTTGAAGTGAATGAGGAAATTGTTAGTTATCGTCATGAGTTATCCACTCAGGAGGACACTCGCGCTGCCTACGATGCCGTGATGGGATGGATAAGAGAGCAGCATGGTCTTTATTATGAAGAAGATTACATAAGCAAAGTCTCACAACCGACGCTGGTGGTAAATGGCAAGCTCGACAAAGTGGTGCAATTAGACTGTGCTTATAAACTGCTGGAGCTGATCGAAAACTCAACCGGTTATATCCTGCCTGACTGTGGGCATTGGGCAATGATCGAACACCCAGATAAATTTGCCCGCATTGCCTGTTCTTTCTTACTCGAGGACTGAAGTAATACCATTTTTAAGTATAAATCTCTGACTGCTAACTCATAGCAGAGGGGCTTAAACACCCACTATCCTTTGCCATAGGAATTTACTATGATTAGCATTGTTATATTTGATTTTATCTATCGATCATCATTCTATACCTTGTCTCCCACACATACTTTCGACTTATGTAATGGAGATAAAAATGGCAAATCCTACTTTAACAACTGCAGCTGGTGCCCCAATTGCTGACGATAACAATAGCGTTTCTGTCGGCGAACGTGGTCCTTTAACCTTTGATAACTATCAACTTTTCGAAAAATTAGCCCACTTTAACCGCGAGCGTATTCCTGAGCGTGTTGTGCATGCACGTGGTGCTGGCGCCCATGGAACCTTCACTTTGAACAAAAGCCTGAGCGAATACACCATAGCTGATTTCCTGCAGAAAGAAGGTAGTACGACAGACGTATTTCTACGCTTTTCCACCGTTGGTGGTGGACAGGATTCGAGCGACTATGCCCGTGACCCACGCGGTTTTGCGTTACGTTTTTATACCAATGAAGGTAACTACGATGTGGTTGGTAACAACACACCGGTATTCTTTTTGAATGATCCACAGAAATTCCCGGACTTTGTACATTCACAAAAGAAAAATCCCATGAGTAATGTACCTGATGCGGCGCGTATGTTTGAGTATTGGGCAAACCATCCTCAGTCTTTGCACCAGATGACAATATTGATGTCAGACCGCGGTATTCCGAAAAGCTGGCGACATATTCATGGTTTTGGTTCTCACACTTTCAGTTTCTGGAACGCCAAGGGTGAACGGGTCTGGATGAAATGGCATTTTGTCTGCGATCAGGGTATAGAAACCGTGACTGAAGAAGAAGCTGCCAAGTTGCCTCCATTTGGTGCCCAGCAGGATCTGGTTGATTCAATCGAGAATGGTGATTTCCCAAGTTGGACTGTGAAGGTTCAGATCCTTACAGAAGAGCAGGCAAAAGAATTTCCGATTAATCCTTTTGATTTAACCAAGGTCTGGCCGTATGACCTCGCTCCGTTGATTGAAGTCGGTCGTTTCGAGCTGAACAAGAATGTAGAAAATTATTTTGCTGAAACAGAACAAGCTGCATTCGCACCGAGCAATTTTGTACCGGGTATTGGTTCATCACCGGATAAGATGCTGCAGGCAAGATTGATTGCCTACTCGGATGCACATCGATATCGCGTTGGTGTGAACCACCACCAGATCCCGGTTAATGCAGCGCGTTGTCCTGTAAATCATTACCAACGTGATGGTGCTATGGCAGGTGCATGTCCGGTAACAGGAGCAAAAAATGTGCCCAGTGCTGATGTGAATTTCTATCCCAACGATAGAAGTGAAACACCTAAACCTGATAGCAAGTATCTCGAACCAGCAATGCCGGTGGAAGAAGATGCATGGATAGGGCGTCATAGCCAGGATGATGAAGACTATTATTCTCAGGCAGGTGATTTGTATCGCATCATGTCGGAAAAACAAAAGGACATGCTGACAAGTACTATCGCCGGTGGTTTGTCACAGGCAAGTCAGTCAGTACAGGATCGTATGCTGTCCTACATGTCCAGGGCAGATGAAGACTACGCCGAACGGGTAATACAAAAAATAGGATAAGTCTGTACTACTTCTATTTGTCTACAGTAGGTAATACTTACCCCGATGAAAGTCGGGGTAAGTTATTTTAAACGAACGCCCCTGCTGCTGCACCGGATGCCCAGGCCCATTGAAAATTAAATCCACCGAGGTGACCGGTCACATCGACTACTTCGCCAATAAAATATAAACCCTTCTGCTTTTTTGTTTCCATAGTTTTCGAAGAAAGCTCATCAGTATTGACGCCGCCAAATGTTACTTCAGCTGTACGATAACCTTCCGTGCCAGATGGTTTTAGTTTCCATGAATGAAATCGCTCAGCAATATCTTGTAATTGTTGTTTAGTGAATTGATTCATCACCTTATTAGCGTAGTCCATATCAACAAACCATAGTTCAATCAGTAGCTGTGCCATTTTTCTGCTCATGTATTCAGCCAGTACAGTTTTCAACTCTGCCTTTGCACGTGTTTGTTGTTTTTCCTGGAGAACTTCATTTAGATCAATGTCCGGCAACAAGTTAATCGTTAATTCGTCACCTGGCTTCCAATATGAAGATATTTGTAATATCGCTGGTCCACTTAAACCACGATGAGTAAACAATAGATTCTCTTTAAAGCTCATTTCATTGCAACTCGCTATAACTTCCAGAGAACTACCACTAAGCTGAGATAATTTATCAAGAATGATTTTGTCCAGGGTAAACGGTACCAGGCCGGCTCGAACAGGAACAATATTCAATCCGAATTGTTTCGCCAGTTCATAACCAAAGGCTGTGGCGCCCATCTTCGGGATGGATAAACCTCCTGTTGCTACCACCAGTGATTGAGCACGCACTTTTCCGAGCCTGGTTTCAATTTCGAAACCATTATCAAGTGCACTCACTTTTTCTACACTGCAATGTGTTCGAATTGTTGCTCTCGCTTCCTGCAACAACATATCAAGAATATTCCTGGCCTTGTCATCACAAAAAACCTGCCCGAGTTTTTTTTCATGAAAAGCAATTTCATGATTATTCACCAAAGCAATAAAATCAGCTGGCGTAAAACGAGATAAAGCTGATTTACAGAAATGTGGATTCTGTGAAAGAAAGTTAGTTGATTCTGTATATATATTGGTGAAGTTACAGCGCCCACCACCGGACATTAGAATTTTTTTGCCTACTTTATTGGCATGGTCAACGACCAATACAGAACGACCTCGCTGACTGGCCTTAATAGCGCACATAAGACCAGCCGCACCTGCGCCAATAATTAGCACATCTATTTTTTCGGGTAGTGGTGTCGTTACTGAGACAGACATAAGATATTGTATCTAATATCGGCCAGAGCAAATACAGGAATACTCCGGTTATATATTTGTGGGATTCCTATAACAAAAGAAGAAGCTTTGGTTTTATTTTGCGATTGAATAATTATTCATACTTCTATGCTTGACCGAATACATTGCTTTATCTGCCTTTTCGATTAACTCCTCTGGCGAATCACCATGATCAGGATACAAAGCAATTCCAATACTGCTGCCGATTATTACTTCCTGCCCATCAAATTCCATTGGCCTGGTCAAAATTTCAACTATTTTTTCAGTCATCTTAACAACAGCTGTGTCTTCCATCAGCTGGGTAAGTACTATGATAAATTCGTCACCGCCGATACGCGCCACAGTATCCGTTTCTCGAACAATTTGTTTTAATCTCTCAGCCACTTTCGTGAGCACATAGTCACCGGCTTTATGACCCAAGGTATCGTTAATGTTCTTAAAACCATCAAGATCCATGAATAAAACTGCGATACTATTTTTATTTCGTCGTGCTAAAGCGATAGCGTTAGAAAGTCTATCCTTACCAAGCCGTAAAGTAGGTAAACCAGTTAGTTCATCATGATAAGCGAGATGCCTGATTTCTTCCTCTGCCTGTTTTCGTTCAGTAATATCCTGAAATGTTCCAAAAGTTTTTATCACCTCACCACTTTCATCAAACACTGGTTCACCTAACTCGCGTACAAAAAGCTCCCTACCATTCGCTGTAATAATCCGAAATTCAACATCCCATGCTTCCTTACGTTCATACGCAAGCTCGGTAACCTGTTTGTATCTCTCTCGATCTTCATTGTGAATATATTCTTTGATGTCATCATCAAAGTTTTCTGAGGATGGAGAAATCGCCTCCTCTACCGTCATTTCAAAAATCTCAGCGTACTGTTCTGAACAAGCCATTAATTTCTCATTTACTACGTCCCACTCCCAGTGACCCAGCTTACCCATCTTTGCCGCTTGCCCATAAAGAGTGTGGCTTTTCCTCAGTTCCTCTTCTGCCAATTTGCGCTCAGTGATATCCTGTTCAGCTCCGAATGATGTGATGATCTTGCCGTCATTATCTCTCACAAACTCGCTGCGTAAATGGACATAGCGCAACTTACCGGATGGAGTAATGACCCTGTATTCAATATCTACATTTTTTTGTTCTTCTTCAGAGCCAAGTACGTGTTGCTCGTAAAACAATCTATCTTCCGGATGCGCAACGCTTAATTCATTATCCCAACTTGAGAAGAATTCTAATGCTTCATCCACGGTCATCTCATAAAGCTGCGCGAATTCTTTTGAACAATGTGCCATTCTCTCATTAATGTGATCCCACTCCCAATGACCCAGCTTGCCCATTTGTTCAGCCTGGTTATAGAGAATGTGACTTTTTCTAAGCTTGTCTTCCATTTGCTTACGTTCAGTGACATCTCTTAGAACACCGCAAAGATATTCCTTATCACCGAGAGTAACGAAAGTTTCAGTTATTTCCGCGTTAAAACTCTCACCATTTTTTTTCCGTGGTTGGGTTACAAAAGTCATCGTTCCGCAATGCTCCACATCCTGCCAGTGTTTCTGCCAAACCTCTTTGGGATACTCAATATCAATATCAGGAACACTCATTGATAATAGTTCTTCTCTTGAGTATCCATACATCTCGCAGGCTGTGTCGTTTACGTACATAAATTTCCCATCGGGCCCCAACCAGTAAATAACGTCACCTGCCTGATCAACACTGGTCTGCGTGAATAACAATGCTTGTTCAGCTAGCTTACGCTCCGTTATGTTTTTGAAAACAACCACAGCGCCAACAAGTTCCCCATCTTCTGTTATAGGTGTCGAAGTGTATTCCACTGGGAAACTGCTACCGTCCTTACACCAGAATATCTCTTCATTAACATGGTGAACTTTACCGTCTTTTACCGCCTTGTAGATTGGACACTCTTCACGTGGATACGGACTCCCATCTGCTCTTGTATGATGAAGAAGATCATGCATTGGTTTTCCAAGTAGATCATCGACTTCCCAACCAAGCATTTTTTCTCCTGCCGGGTTAATAAAAGTAGTATTACCTTCTATATCGAGTCCATAGATACCTTCACCTGCAGATTGAAGTACCAGACTTGCTTTTCGCTCTGCGGCTTTCAGGCTATTTTCGACATTTTTACGTTCGTTGATCTCGACCACCAGCGCTTTGTTGGTGGCAAGCAACTCAGCTGTTCGTTCCTCAACGCGCTGCTCCAGTACATTGCGGGTATTACGTAGCTCAGTCTCAGCACGCTGGAGAGATAAGTGCATCTCGATACGGGCACGTAGTACTGTAAAATCGATCGGTTTTACAACGTAATCATTGGCACCTAGTGAAAATGCTTTCAACATGTCAGCGCTTTCTTCTTTCATCGTCACCATAATGACCAGAAGTTCTAACTTTGAATATTTTTGTCTTATCTTTTCGAGTACATCAAAACCTGTCACGTCAGGCATTAATATATCCAGCAACATCAGATCGAATACTTTTTTTTCAAGACATTGAAAAGCTTCTTCTCCAGAAGTGGCTACAGTGACGGTAAAACCTGCATTTTTGAGGAATTGCTGAACAATCATTCGTACGGTTGAATCATCATCAACAACCAGAATCCGCGCGCCGACAACTGAACGACGGTAGGTTCTGTACTCATCAAGTGATTTGACAGTCATCTGGCTCCTCTTTATTTAGGCTTTCGTACCTGAAAGCTAACTATTATCGACGATAATATCCTTAATATTGTTGATAAGCATCAAATGTTATTAGTAGGTGTATGTGATTAAGATGAGCCTCGGTACCTGGCACAAAGCCGCACGTCAGCTTGAGTCTTGCTTTATCTCGATTGGGTTTTTTATGTGAATATCCCTCTGTGGATAGGGGATTTCAATGTCATTTTCATGAAACTTCTCCCAGACTCCAAGTAACACCAGGCTCTTCAAATTTGATAAACCGTTGTGCGGATCATTGACCCAGAATCGTATTTCAAGATCAACAGAATTATCACCGAACCCTCGAAGTAAACACACCGGGACAGGATATTGAAGTACCCTTTCGGCTTCCTGTACTACCTCTTCACAAAGACTCATCGCCTTTTTCACATCTGCGTCGTAATGAATACCAACGGGGATTTTTAAGCGTACCCGATTATTACTGTGGGACCAGTTTTCTACCCGGGTGACAATTAATTCTTCATTGGGAATCAAATGTTCAATGCCATCGCGAGTGTCGAGTGAGACATATCGCGCATTCAGGGAGTTTACCCAACCATAAGTTTCACCAATTGAAATAACATCACCGGGCTTGATGGATTTATCCAATAACAAAATAATGCCGCTGATAAAATTAGAGACAACCTTTTGTAAACCAAAGCCCAGTCCGACACCAAGTGCCCCACCAAAAAATGTAAATATGGAGAGATCTATTCCGACGGTAGAAATAGCTATCAGGAATGCAGCTGTCACGAGGGTTATTCGCACCAATTTACCGCTGAGCACCACCATCGAAGGTGTCAAAGAAACCGAGGTTTTCAGGCTGTTCTCAATCAGTCTGGAGACGAGCAGTGCCGCCCACAGGAAGATGGCAAAGTAAATCAAACCCTGGATTATTACCAACATGGAAAGGTTGAGGGAACCAATATTGAAGGAAAGCCCGGCAAGAAGACTTTTTGTTGGAGAGAGCAAGCCAAGAATATTCAGCGCCGCAATAGTCCATGCAATAATCGACACAGATTTGGTCAGAAACGGATTGCGCATCAATGTGGCCGAGAGTCGAATCACGACCCATGCGGATAACAGGCTGCTACCGATAGTCAGAACTGAGTCTGCCCATTCAGCTTGCCTTGCCAGCAGCGTAGTCAACCATAACATTAACAACCACAGTGCAGGCAGGACCAGTACGTTTGTAGCATTTCTAATGGTTCCAGGGACAAGGTATTTCCCTTGTTTTTCTACCCATTGTTTATGCTGTCTACGAAGTGGTTTAGCCACTAACCAGGCAAGCGACCAGGTCACGACAATAATTAACAGCTGTGTGAAATTTGAAGCGACAAATACATATTCGGAAACCCAGTTCTGAGTCTGGTTAACAAGAGTCTGAAAATTGAAACTTTCCATTTAATAAATTTTTCGTTTAACTTATCTTCAGTTTGAAGTGTGACGGTGGATGCTTATGCAATATTCTGCTCACCGCCAGCATGGCAACGATGCTAAGAAAGGCAGAGGCCGCAAAAATAATAAAAGATATATTATGGTTGCCCGTTTTTTCCAGCAGGTAACCACCCAGGTAGGTCGGTAATATTGAACCGCCGTAGCCGAATGTAAATATCAGACCCAGTGTCTTTCCCGAACTATGTGAGGGTACGATAAGAGAAGCTATGCTCATTATTGTTACCACCACCTGAGTGTGTCCCCAGGCTATTACTGTAATAGTCAATACGGTCAGCATCAATGACATATGTGAAGTACTGAGTAGTACCAGAATACCTGTGCATGCAAGAATACCACCGGATACACATAACCAGATAGTGCGATTCAAGTTTGTACACAACAAACCGGTAATTATCGATGCCGGGATAGCAGCAATACCAAACATCGTCGCGCTGGTTCCAATTTCTGTCGGCGAGAAACGATAAACCTCAGCCAGGAAAACGGGCACCCAGGTAAGCACACCATAGAGTTCTACAAAAATAATGAACGCAGCTATTGCCAGTAACATAACGGGTAAATTACCTAGCAATTCCGCTATAGAGATAGAGTCAGTATTGAGGCTCGCATCATCATCTGCCTTGTTAATTCCCGGGATGCTCTTGAGTAAAGGCAAAAAGAACAGGAAAAGCACGAGAAAGGAAACTGAGTACAGACGGGCAGTCCAGCGCCAACCCAGTGAGTCAGCCAGTATCGGCGTCATAAACAGTGCCAGCGCAATACCTAAATTGAGCGATCCATTTATGTAACCGATACCTTTGCCTACGTGCTCCGGCGGCATATATTTTGGGATTGCGTCAACTGCAGCAATAAAAATAATGGCAATACCCACAGACACCAGAACTCTGAGCAACAACAGAAGATGATAATTTGAACCGAATGTTGCCAAAATACCGATCACACCAGTACAAAACAGACAAATCATAATAACCGGAACAGCACCCCACTTGTCTGTTACCGAACCTGCAGGCAAACTCGCCAGGCACCTGACGATGGTATAGGCCGTCATGAAAATACCTGCCTGTGCATAGCTAATATGAAGCTCATCAACAAAAACAGGAATCATTGAAGGGATTTCAAATACCTTCATGAACGCTATTAGAATAGCAAAGTTAACAAACCAGATAATTTTCATCAGTCAAACATCTTCTTTTGATTACCTCATGATTCGTAATTGATAATGAAAGGATAGCGCATTTAAATGCCTGAGTATCTACTACTGGCACAGAATTAGACTCTTGATTATTTACGATATACCCGAGACTTAAACGATCTCTCTCAGTCTGTTTAGTACTATGGTTGAAGTATAGCGTATCTTGTTTGATAATTAGACGCAGACAGAGGTAGCGAAAAACCCTTAACTGTTTATGATGGGATGAAATGAGTAAAAAATATCAATCATTTGCCGATCAATTTTACCTGGAAGACGCCAGCTTCTTTCAGCGTCTCAAACGTGACATAAAATTATTGTTCTTCCTCGCCAAAACCACCTGGATGTGGGCAACTGGTGGTAAGAAAATGCGGGAAGAATTTGATCACAGTCGGCAAACCGGCGAACCCTTCTATGTAGATCGTTTTGACCCGGCAAAAAAACAAGAATGAAACTTCACGACGTTCCTCCCGCAGATAATCTGCCAAAATTTCAGCAGGCTCCCATATCAGGAAATGATATCAATGGTCTGGGCGAAACAGAAAAGCGACGACCATCCAGAGTTTTTCATGCGCTGGGACGTCCGGATTTTCCCTGGGCAGGTCTTAATGCTTTTTTCCTGATGAACAATACAGCCGGTATCGTCTGGGAAGCTATTAAATACAGATGGCGTCTTCGTAATTCCGCTGGCCCTGTTGCTAAACAGCAAGTTGAGATCACAGACAAACGGCAAATGGCCGTGCGAATAAAGGAGAAAGCCAAAGAGTTTGGCGCTGGCGTTGTTGGCATTACCGAATTTATTGAAACCGACAGTTACAATGACATCGACAACCGGTTTCCCTATGCCATTTGTATTGGCAATCCTATGCGCAGGGAAGAAATGGTGCATGTACCCCATGCTCGTTCTGCGCAGGAAGTTCAACGCGCTTACGGCGAGGTGGCGGATGTTGCTATCGAGTTAGCAGAATATATCAGGAGTCTTGGCTGGGCAGCCTATGCCTACGGCGACCCACGCAGCACTGAAATACTTCAAATCCCATTAGCCATACGTTCAGGCCTTGGCGAGCTGGGTAAACACGGTTCTATCATTACAAAAGAATTCGGCTCTAATTTACGTTTATCTACGATAGCGTCGAACCTGCCTATGCAGATGGATCAGCCGATTGATATCGGCGTTGAAGATCTATGCGCGGGTTGTCGCCGCTGCACCACTGATTGCCCACCGGGCGCTATTAGTGACGAAAAACAATGGGTACGTGGCGAGCATCGTTGGTATGTGAACTTTGACAAATGTGTACCTTATTTTTCAGCTAACTTCGGCTGTGCGATTTGCCAGGAAGTTTGCCCCTGGTCAGAGCCCGGTCGTGGCCCTTCACTTTCAGCAAAGCTATTAGGTAAGCGCGACAGGAAAAAGACGTCGCATTAGCTGATTGCCTGTAATCACCAGTAGCATCAATCGAATAACCTTTGATGCTTGCGGTTATACTGGAACACCTGCTCAAGAGATAAAATAATGGCTGAACTACCAAATTGCGTAGCGTGTAAGTCTGCATACACCTATGAAGACAGAGATATGTATGTATGCCCGGAATGCGGACATGAATGGAGTCAAAACGATGAGGCTGCATCAGAAAATGCTCAAGACTCGATTCGTGATGCTAATGGCAATGAATTAAAAGACGGTGACACAATCACTGTGATCAAAGACCTGAAGGTAAAAGGTTCCTCTTCTGTAGTAAAAGTAGGCACCAAGATTAAGAACATTCGGCTGGTGGAAGGTGATCATGACATTGATTGCAAAATCGATGGCATCGGTGGAATGAAACTAAAGTCCGAGTTTGTCAAAAAGGTATAGCGGTAGACCACATGACGACTGACATAAGCATTAGGGAGGCACTACCGAGCGAGTTTGATGCCGTTGGTCTCTTAATGGTTGAAGTCTATTCCCAGCTTGAAGACTTTCCAACTCCCGAGGAAATGCCTGACTATTACGAAATGTTGGCTAGTGTCGGCGAGAAAACCAAACAACCTTCTACAAAAATCCTCGCCGCCTTCTCAACTACAAATGAACTGCTCGGTGCCGTTGTCTATTTCGGTAACATGGGAGATTACGCTTCCGGCGGTCCAGATATCAAGATTGATAAGGCATCGGGAATTCGTCTTTTGGCCGTCGGTAAAAATGCCAGGGGACTCGGTGTCGGTAAAAACCTGACTCAGGCTTGTATTCAGGAAGCAAAGGATAATGGACATAGACAGGTTATCTTACATTCGACCAGGGTAATGCAAGTCGCCTGGGATATGTACGAGAAAATGGGTTTCAAAAGATTTGAAGATCTGGATTTTGAATTACATGGATTTTCCATATTTGGATTCCATCTTGATATATAAAACAATAATCAATTCCAACTAACCAGCTGCCCTGCCTAATTCATGACAATCGCCAGAGCCAGAGATGCAGCAAGCCTGATTGTTTATCGCAATAATTCGAATGCGCTCGAAGTGTTAATGGGCAGGCGGCGCAAGCAGGCCAGGTTTGCGCCGGGTGTTTACGTTTTCCCGGGTGGCACCCTGGATGCTGCTGACAATATCTCTTCTTCATCCCCAACCTTTAATACAGCTGGGCTTTCAGCAGTTGTCAGAACCAAAATCCATGCGCTCGCTAATGCCGCAATACGGGAAACCTGGGAAGAAACAGGCTTATTGCTGGCCGAAAAAGGTAAGCTTGCTCAATCCTTACATCCAACATGGGAGCAGCTTCGTCTCCAGGGAATGGCTCCCTCACCGCAGCATCTCGACTATCTCGGACGAGCAATCACCCCTTCTGACTCACCTACCCGTTTTCATGCGCGATTTTTTGTCGCACCATTCGAGCATTTTTCCGGTGTATTAATAGACGAAGGTGAGCTACTGGATTTAAGATGGGTACCATTGGAACAACCGGCAGACTTACCAATGTATGATGTCACTGAGTTTATGCTGGAGGAGTTAAGACGTTTCTTTGCAGGATCACGTTCTGCTACGCCGCTACTCTGCTACCGGCAGAACAGGACACTGATACGTTATGAGTAATAAATGTTAAAAAACTAATAAGAAATTTATCAATGTGGGGTTAGTTTATGAATCATGAAAAGAAGGAAGCATTAAAATCAGGCATTATCGGGGCAGCTTTCGGTTTTACCGTCAGCTTCCTCGTTAATTACTTTCTGGTACCTTTTCCCGAAACACTATTTGCAAATGCGCTTGGCAATGGCATCAGCGGTTTTGTCAGTGGCTTCATGGGCGGTTTTATGGGACTCTTCATGTATTTCAAAATGAAAAAATAATTAATAACAACAAGGTGAGGACAACATGCGACAGATATTAATCACACTATTCAGCTACCTCTTATTAGCTAGTGTTGCTGTACATGCCGAGGAGAACAAGATGAAAATTATGACAGCAGATGAATTAGGCTCTTTCGGTAATCCACCAGCAGACGTGCGTATCCCCTATGGCGATGATCAGTTCCAGTTCGCCGATTTGCGTCTACCAGAAGGCCCGGGACCGCATCCGGTAATTATTTTGATCCACGGCGGCTGCTGGCTTGCAGAATACGATATTGTCCATTCGGGAAAACTGGCTGCAGGCTTCGCCAGTAACGGAATAGCGACATGGTCACTTGAATACCGACGCATTGGTAATAAGGGCGGTGCCTGGCCCGGTACGTTTCAGGACATTGGCAAAGGCGCCGATCACTTGTTAAAAGTTGCCGAAAAATATTCACTGGATACAAACCGTATTATTGTTTCTGGGCATTCCGCAGGTGGTCACCTGGCACTCTGGTTAGCGGCGCGTAATCAATTTCCAAATAGTCGATTGTTCTCTTCAGAAAACCCTGTGCCACTTCAAGGTGTGCTGGCATTAGCACCGGCAGCCGATCTGGTTTACCTGCACGAGAGTGGTGCCTGTGACGATGTTGTCGATAAATTAATGGAAGGATCACCGCAGACCTATCCTGATCGCTACGCGCAGGCTTCGATCCCGGAATTGGTACCGCTCGGCGTTCCACAGATACTGGTGATTGGTCGCTATGACGAGAACTGGCGCAAAGTTGGCTATCGCTATCTGGAAGTTGCCAGAGCAGCGGGTGATCAGGTAGATGAGATTGACGCACCAGAGTCAGGTCATTTTGAAATGATTGATCCGGACTCAACTACCTGGCCGCTGGTGCTGGGTGCAGCACGTGAATTACTGGGGATAAAATAACAGGTAGTGAAATATTTAGTCATTATTCTGGCAGTACTGATTGCTCCCAGTCATGCCAACAATCTGGACAGCCTTAATCAAAAAAACTGGATCCACGGTTCCGAGGATTGTAATAACAATCAGGATCCAGCCATCGATGTGTTTCAGTTTAACGAAAGCACCTATATCCTGCGCCAGAATAAATGCCTGAACTATGAAGCACCGTTTATCTATGTTTTATTTGGCGAGCATACTGTCTTTGTTCAGGACACAGGCGCTACCGCCGAAGCTGAACTGTTTCCTCTTTACGAAACTATTCAAAAGTTAATAGCTGAAGGTCCAAACTCAGATTTAGACATACTCGTCACTCATTCCCACAGTCACGGCGATCACACTGCAGCCGATATCCAGTTTCTGGGAAAACCCAGGGTGACACTGATTGAACCCGATGCAGAATCAGTCCAGCAATATTTTGGTTTGAATAACTGGCCCAATGGCACTGCGAGCACAGACCTTGGCGGTCGTGAACTTACTGTCATTCCCATCCCCGGGCATCAGACTGAAAGTATTGCTATTTATGATCCACAAACTCAGTGGTTACTGACTGGCGATACTTTTTACCCGGGTCGTTTGTATATCCGAGACTGGGAATTATATAAATCCAGTATTCAAAGACTGCTGGAATTTTCTACGAATAATACAATTTCGGCATTATTAGGTACCCATATTGAGATGTCGAAGCAAGCTGGCAAAGATTACCCGATGGGTAGTAGCTATCACCCGGATGAGGCTGCTCTGACACTTTCAGTTGATGATCTGAGCTTGTTGAATACAAGTCTTAATGAATTGGGTTCAAAACCTGAAGAAAAAGTGTTGTCGAAATTCATCATATATCCAGTTGGCGCTGTACAGAAATATATAGGTAGTTTCCTCGGATGGCTGAAGCGCAAAACGAAGTAATTTTATGGGCATAAGAATCGCCTTAAATGAAGACCTGCCCAGGCTGGTGGAGATATACAATCAGGCAATCGCGGCAGGCCAGCGCACCGGTGACACTGTCCCGATGACAATTGAAGACAGGAAAGGTTGGATTGAATCCCATACTGCAGATAAATATCCCATTCTGGTTGAAGAAAAAGATAAGTCGATTAGCGGTTATTTAACTATCAGCGCCTACCGTCCCGGTCGCGCCGCCTTGCGACATACAGCAGAAGTCAGCTTCTATGTTGATTTTGATTGTCATCGACAGGGAGTCGCTTCCCGACTGTTACGGCATGCTATTGAATTATGTCCCACACTCGAATTAAAGACCCTTTTTGCGATTCTGATGGAAAGCAATACTGCGAGTATTGAATACTTAAAAAGTTTTGGTTTTGAACACTGGGCGCATCTGCCACGAGTTGCTGATTATGATGGTGTTGAAGTGGGACAAGTGTATTACGGACTACGGGTTGACTGTTAATATAGTATCGTCAGTATGAGTAAATTATTTCTTTTCACTTAAACCAATAATACTTAGGTAAACAAGCCATGAATATAGCCGTCTTTGTTACTATCTGGTCCGCAGGAATATCATCAGCGAACCTTAACGAACACTTTATGGCTGAGCCACTCGCCTTTCTTAAGACAAACTCCGATGTCATTGCTGTCGAATACTATACACCGGAACACAGTGATGAAGCTGTGCATGACATGGACAATCTGGTCCCACCAACCTTGATGGTGCAGATAGATTTCGATTCTGTCGAGAAAGCAGAGAAACTAACCAGCTCAGATGCTTTCAAAAAACTGTTTATGAACAAACAGGGCTTTGCCGCACCAGCGGAACGGATCGATCTTGAAACACTCGAAGTCGTTCATTACGACCTACCGGGAAATGACTCTCCGCCAGCCAGAACTGCACCGATGTCATTTGTTGTGCGCTATTACGGTCCGGTCGCTGATGGCAGTGATTTCGTTGATTACTATATTAATCATCATCCCCAGATCGCCGCCCGCTTTCCTGGTATTCGAAATGTATTGTGTTACCTGCCGCTGGACTGGCGCGAAATGGATGAAATCAAGGATGACAGGATGTTTGTCGGTAACGAGGTTGTCTTTGATGATCTGGAGTCGTTCAAGCAGGCACTAGCTTCAGATGTGTTTACCGATCTAAGAGCCGATGGCCAGAATTTCAAGGAGTGGGGATACAGTTCACATCACTCTATGCACAGGGAAAACGTTTACTCGCGCTAATCCCAAATATGATTTCAAATTTGCGAAAAGATGAAGATTTGAACGATTTTCAAGCTCAAAAACACCGAAGACCTTGAGAAATAAGGATAAATTCCAAGAAAAAGTTGGTTTTATGCTAAAGATTGCTATAAGGTGCATTCATTAGTGGTTTTTGTAGCAGTCCCCGGTAGCTCCTCGCAGTGTAAACAGCAGAAGTTCCAGTGATTCGTTGTAAACAATATACATGCTAATACATTGTTCTTTTAATTAAATGAGGTAAGTAAAAATGGCTACAGGTACAGTTAAGTGGTTCAACGATAGTAAAGGTTTTGGGTTTATTACGCCGTCTGATGGCAGCCCTGACGTATTCGTTCATCACAGCTCAATCGTTGCTGAAGGTTTCAAATCTTTGGCTGAAGGCGCAAATGTAACTTTTGAAACCGAGCAAGGTGCAAAAGGTCCAAGCGCAGTCAACGTAGTACAAGGCTAATCCCTTTATAGATTTATAAAAAGCCCC
>JABHFC010000134.1 GCA_018676275.1 Gammaproteobacteria bacterium
GTTGTCATTATCGATGTGCTGTCGAAAGTGCCAAGCTTGGATTTCCGGAAGTTCTTTTGGGTTTACTTCCAGGCGCAACAGGCACACAACGTTTGCCACGTCTGGCAGGCGTGGAAAAAGCGCTGGATATGCTGGTTTCAGGGAAACCTGTTTCGGCAGCTGCAGCCAAAGACATAGGTCTTATAGATGAAATAATTGAGGGTGATTTACTTGAAGGTGCTATTGCCTACACACAGGGTCTACTCAATTCGAACGCTCCCTTACGTCAATTGAGTAAAGTTGAGCTTGATTCCACAGGGATAAACGATCAGTTTTTTACTGATTATCGCAATCAGATCGAGAGACAAACACGGGGCTTTTTTGCACCCGAGCAAATCATTAAATGTGTTGAGGCCGCAGTATCACTACCTTACGAAGAAGCACTTAAAATAGAACGTAGTTTGTTCGATGACTGTAAAGCCTCCACGCATTCACAATCACAACGTCATTTGTTTTTTGCAGAGCGTGAAGTTGCCAAGGTTGCCGACGTACCAAAAGATACAGTAAAACGAGATATTAAGAGTGTTGGCATTATTGGTGCTGGCACAATGGGTGGTGGTATTTCAATGAATTTTTTGAATGCTGGTATCCCCGTTACCATTCTTGAAGTAACACAGGAAGGACTCGATCGTGGTCTCGGTGTTATCAGGAAAAACTACGAAGTCATGGTCAAGAAAGGTCGCATGAGTGAAGCAAAACTTGATGAACTCATGTCGATGATAAAGGGCACGGTGGACTATGCAGATATGGCCGAAGCGGATCTGATCATTGAAGCGGTGTTTGAAAATATGGCGGTTAAGAAGGATGTTTTCACAAAGCTTGACGAAGTCTGTAAGCCGGGTGCGATCCTCGCCAGTAATACCTCTTCCCTTAATCTTGACGAAATCGCAGCATTCACCAAACGGCCGGAAGATGTGATCGGTCTGCATTTCTTTGCTCCGGCGAATGTAATGACGCTACTTGAAATTGTGCGTGGCGCAAAGACCGCCAAAGATGTAATTGCAACTTCCATGGCATTGGCGAAAACCATCAGAAAAATTGGTGTGCTGGTGGGCGTTTGTTTTGGTTTTGTCGGCAATCGAATGTTTTTCCCCTATGTGCGTGAAGCCCAACTGATGTTGCTGGAAGGTGTTTCTGCAGAGCGTATTGATAAAGTCGCCTTTGAATGGGGCATGGCGATGGGTCCCAATAGCGTACTCGATCTCTCCGGCCTGGATGTATTTAACAAGCTTAACTCCGAATGGAAAGACCGTCCCGATGATCCTGCTTATTACCGTGTTTGTAATGTACTGGTAGGGATGGAGCGTTACGGACAGAAAACCGGTAGAGGCATGTACATTTATGAAGGCAGGAATGCCGAAGCTGATCCCGAAGTTGATGAAATTGCTGCCAGAGAAGCGAAAATACTGGGTATAGAGCCACGTGATATTAGTGATGAAGAGATCATGGAACGGATGATGTGTGCCATGATCAATGAGGGCGCCTTAATTCTTGAAGAAGGTATTGCGCAGCGTTCGAGTGACATTGATGTAGTGTTTGCTAATGGCTATGGAATGCCACGCTATCGTGGCGGACCGATGATATATGCAGACATAGTAGGTCTGAAAAATGTCTATGAGGCGATATGCAAATACCGGGATCGGTATGGTGATCTGTACTGGACACCAGCGCCGGTACTGGAAAAACTGGCAAAAGAAGGCAAGACCTTTAGCGAGTAGAAGAAATAGATTGATATCCTGTTGAACTAATCCTCAGGATTCTTTCTCTCTCAAACTTGTCTACACTTAATAGATGAACTAATTGTTTAATATAAGGAAGACATCATGAGCGGTTTAACAGTATTTATTATTTATGTTGTTGGTGTCGTAACACTGGCATATCGTCGGGCCAGTTTGAAAACCGCCGCCATTGCATTGAGCCTGTTATTTTTAATCTACTTGATATTTGGTAGTGGTTCATGGTTCTGGCTTACAGTATTACTGCTGATTTCAGCGGGTCTATGGCTTTCCAGTATTGACAATTTTCGTAGAAAATACGCGAGTAAACCACTTTTTGCCTGGTACAAGTCAGCTCTGCCTCCGATTTCAGAAACCGAGCAGGAAGCTATCGACGCCGGCACGGTCTGGTGGGAAGGTGATTTATTTACCGGGAATCCTGATTTTGAAAAACTGCTGAGTGGTGGGAAAGCTACTCTTACACCTGAAGAACAGGCTTTTCTGGATGGACCGGTTGAAGAGTTGTGCAAGATGGTTGAACCATGGAATGTACACTTTTCTAAAGCGCAAATACCCGAGGAAGTAGTACAGCATATTAATGATAATCGCTTTTTGGGAATGATTATTCCCAAAGAGTATGGTGGTCTTGATTTATCTGCCGTTGCACAGGCAGCGGTGTTAACGAAGATTTCCATATGCGGTTCTGTTGTAGCAACCTACATCGGGGTACCTAACTCGCTCGGGCCAGGTGAGTTATTGATCAAGTACGGTACCGAGCAACAAAAAGATCATTACCTGCCACGACTTGCCACGGGTGAAGAGATCCCCTGTTTTGCACTGACTGCTCCTTTGGCCGGTTCAGATGCGACTTCATTGACTGATACTGGTGTTGTTTGCAAAGGCTTATGGGAAGGCAAAGAAGTTATTGGTATGCGTCTTAACTTCGATAAGCGTTACATTACCCTGGCGCCCGTTGCGACTCTGGTGGGCCTGGCTTTTCGTTTGCAGGATCCTGATCATCTGATCGGTGATACCGATGATTACGGTATTACCTGTGCCTTGATACCTCGCGATACCCTGGGTCTGGAAATTGGTAAACGTCATTTACCCATCGGTGATCCATTTTTAAATGGCCCGGTACGTGGTAAGGATGTTTTTGTACCTCTGGATACCATCATTGGTGGCAAAGAAATGGCGGGCAAAGGCTGGCGTATGCTGGTTAATTGTTTGTCTACCGGACGGGTGATCAGTTTGCCATCTGGCGGTAATGGCGCGGCGAAATATGCGCTGGCGGCAACAAGCGCTTATGCACGTATTCGTAAACAGTTTGGTATGCCTATTGGTGAATTCGAAGGTATTCAAAAACCACTCGCCCGGATAGCAGGTTTTAACTACATCATACAGGCGAGCTTGACACAAACCGCGCAAGCTGTCGCAGCAGGTGCCAAACCTGCAGTACCGGCATCTATTCTCAAATACCACTGCACAGAAATGGCGCGTCAGGTCTTAATAGATGCAATGGATATTCATGGTGGTAAGGCTGTCATGAAAGGCCCGAAGAATTATCTCGCGGTAGCCTACGAATCTATTCCCGTAGCTATTACGGTTGAAGGTGCGAATATCATGACACGAAACCTAATGATATTCGGGCAGGGAGCGATTCGCAGTCATCCCTATGTACTAAAAGAGATGGAACTGGTGAATGAGACTGATGAGGTACGCGCAACTGAGAAATTCGACGATCTTCTGTTTGAACACATTGGCTATACAATCAATAACGGTGCTACGGCA
This sequence comes from Gammaproteobacteria bacterium, assembly GCA_018676275.1. Lineage (GTDB taxonomy): Bacteria > Pseudomonadota > Gammaproteobacteria > Eutrophobiales > Eutrophobiaceae > WLWS01. The sequence continues at coordinate 3,546 of JABHFC010000134.1, forward strand.
CTGGTTCATGCACTGAGTGGATCCGTATTAGCAAACGCACCACTTTACTCACCAATGAAGCGCTACTATCAGCACCTGCACCGTCTCAGCTCGGCTTTCGCCATGGTCACAGATGTTGCCATGTTGACTATGCAATCCGGGCTGAAGCGTCGGGAGATGATTTCTGCTCGTCTCGGTGATTTACTTAGCAGCATCTATCTTGCCAGTATGGTGTTAAAGCATTATGAAGATCAGGGTAATCCTGAAGCAGATAAACCGCTGGTGGAATGGGCCTGTCAATACCTGTTTAATCAGTACCAGCAGGCAATGCATGATGTCCTGTTGAATTTTCCTAACCGTCTTCTGGCTTTAAAAATGCGATTAACGGTTTTTCCATTGGGTCAGCATTTCCATAAGCCCAGTGATGAACTGGAAAGACAAATTGCAAAATTACTTATTCACGACAGTCCCAGTCGACAACGTCTGATAGAAGGCGTTTTTAGTAGTGAATCAAAGAACAATCCTATCCATGCATTGAATCAGGCTATGATCATGGCTGATGAAGTAGCACCTTTGGAAGCGAAACTACGCAGGGCAGTTAAGGACGATGTGCTACCGGCCTTACTTGGTCTGGAACTTATTGAAGCAGGGGCGAGAGCTGAAGTGTTGAGTAATGACGAAGCAAAGCGCATGCGTGAATTCGATAAGAAGATAATGGATATAATTCATGTTGATGAATTTGCCTTCGATGCTTTTAGCAGAGAGGCGAAGACAAGCACGCGACAAGCACCGAAGAAGAAAGCAAAGGCAAAAACCACAAGCAAAGCAAAACCGAAGACAAAACCAAAAAACTTACCTGAGACACCTGAAACGTCGTAGCAACACAGTTTGCGGATTAGTTTTTATTTTGTTTGAGTAAGTAACTGAATAGACCACAAGTTGCCAGAGCTGCGATGGTCAGCCCAAACGGTCTGGAGCTGCCATCGTGCAGGACACCAATTGCCAATGCAGCCAGTGCACCGATACTCATTTCTATAGTGACCAACATAGCAGCTGCCGATCCGGTTCTGCTGGTACTTGCCTCCATTGCCAAAGTTGGTGTTGTCGAAAATATAAGACCATCACCGAAGGCGATTAAAGTCATACCAACTGCCAGGCTGGTAATTGTGTCATTTGAATTATAAGTGATGCCAAACAGGATGGCTGCGCCCAGGATGAGGAACATAAACCCCGTGTTTAGAATGGTTGGAATACTGCTGGTTTTTACCATGTGGTTGGCCAAAAAAGCGCCTATTGCGAAACCAAGAACAAGAAGTGCCCAGAAGTAACCGAAATGTTGTGTCGGCAATCCATGATTATTAATCAGAATAAAAGGGCCCGCTGTCACAAACGCAAAGATCATACCGAGGCTGGATCCAGCGATAATGCAATATTTAACGTACAAGCGGTTAGATAACAGAACATAGTAATCCCGAACAATAGCTTTCAATGACAGGGCTTTTACATTTTTTTTGGACGATTCTTCAAGGTAATACCAGGTTGCGATACTGACAAGTAGTCCAAAGGCGAATAACAAATAGAAATTATATCGCCAGCCGAACCAGACATGAATATATCCGCCGATGATTGGTGCAATAGCCGGCGATATACAGGTAGCTACGCCATAGAGACCAATTACCCTGACTTGCTCATTCTCTTCAAATAAGTCTCGAATAACAGCCAGCACCAGCACTCCTTCAACCGCAGCACAGATACCCTGAAATATACGGGCAATAATCAGTTGTTCTACTGTCTGGGCGAGGCCACAACAAAGACTGAAAAAAGTAAAGCCGACAAGACCCCAAAGTAAAATGGGTCGACGCCCGAAGCGTTCTGACAATGGGCCATGCACCAGGGTTGCCAGTGCATAGGCAAGAACATTAAGACTTATAGTTAATTTGATATTGGCAGCGGAGGTACCAAAATACTCAGGCAAATGAGCCAGGCTGGGCGCGTAAATATCCGTCGACATCATCGTTAAAGAAGATGCCAGCACCAGAATGAAAACGATAATCCTTTTATTCACCAGGGTCTGTTTATCTTTCATTTTCGCCACTGCTGAAGGCAAAAATAGTCCCAGCCCTTAATATATTGGCCTGCTTAAGCCCACTCTGCTTTGCTCGTCGCTCATTTGGAATGACCAAACTTCCCTCCTCGCGCCTTGATTGGCGTTTTTTCAGACTCAACAGTGGTGAAAATGAAAGATAAACAGACCCTAGTATGGTTTACAATAGAGCTGAAATTTAAACATTGATTATTTTGACTAACCAGAGAGCTTCGCAGGGATCACAATCTATGTCTACAAATGAAGAAATACAAACACTGACTGATTTTGCTACCAATGTTATCCAGGAGTCCGGTGATATTGCATTAAAGTATTTTCGAACAAATCTTGATATTAGTAATAAGCAAATCGGCGGTAAATTTGATCCGGTGACCCTGGCAGATAATGAGATTGAAGAATTTATTCGTAGGAAAATACTGGAGAGCTATCCCGGGCATACGGTTATTGGCGAGGAAGCAGGTGAGACAAGGGGGACGGAGGCATTCAAATGGCTTATTGATCCGATTGATGGAACTCGTGGCTTTGTCGCCGGTTCGCCTATGTGGGGAACACTATTGGGCTTAATGGAAGGTGACGATTGTGTATTGGGTTTAATGAATCAACCTTTCGTCAAGGAATCCTATGTCGGAAGTCAGGAAGGTGCTTTTATATTGAATGAAAGTGGTAAGACACAAATTCATACCAGTAAAAAGGATCAGCTCTCTGATGCTGTTTTGTGTTGCACACACCTGTCCATGTATCAAACCGGTAAAGCGCTGGATCGCTTTGTAAGAATTGCCGAGACTTGCCGATTCTCCCGGTTTGGTACGGACTGTTATGGTTACGCATTGCTTGCCCATGGCTTCGTTGATCTTGTTGTGGAGGCTGCACTTAAACCTTACGATGTAATGCCTATAATACCAATCGTTGAAGCGGCAGGTGGCGTGATCACTGACTGGCAAGGTGGCGCGGTGGCTTCCGGTGGCAACGTGGTCGCAGCTGCCAATGCGGAACTACATGAACAGGCATTAAATATTCTTTCCAAATAAGTGAGTAAAATAGCAATGAGCAAAGTACAGCCAGGCATTCTGCTTCCTCCTCCGAGATTAGCCAGATACATGTTGTTTTCCCTGCGGCCCGACAACGACCCACGCGAGGCATTGCAGGAATTAGCGGAAACAACGAAAGGTGAGAACAGAGTAGTGGGTCTCGGTGAATCTTTATTGAAATGCATTGGTAAAGATATAAAGGGAATGCATTCCTTTCCCGCCTATTCAGGTGCTGGTTTCGATGTGCCATCAACACCGGTAGCTTTATGGTGCTGGTTAAGAGGTGCTGATCGTGGTGAGCTTGTGCATCAGGCCAGAGAGGTCGAAAGTGCGTTAATGCCCGCCTTCGATCTTGTTAAGGTCATTGACAGTTTTCAATATCGAGACAGTCGGGATCTAACGGGGTATGAAGATGGTACGGAAAACCCGGAAGGCAATGATGCAATAGCAGCTGCTATCGTATCCGGACAAGGTGACGGGCTGGACGGTTCTTCTTTTGTTGCTGTTCAACAATGGTTGCATGATCTCGACTACATGGAGTCGATGGATGATGAAGAACGTGACCATGTTATTGGTCGGCGACTTTCAGATAATGAAGAAATAGAAGATGCGCCAAAATCTGCTCATGTAAAACGGACCGCGCAGGAAGATTTTGAACCAGAAGCTTTTGTCTTACGACGTTCGATGCCATGGGCCGATGAAAGTGGTGAAGGACTGGTGTTTGTGTCTTTCGGTAAATCATTTGATGCCTTTGAAGCTCTGCTCAATCGAATGACAGGTAAGGAAGATGGCATTGTTGATGCTTTATTTCGTATCTCGCAGGCCTTATCAGGAAGTTATTTCTGGTGCCCACCAGTTAAGGGTGACTGCCTGGATTTAAGTGCGCTTGATTTGTAATATTAGTAACGGAATTTTAAGCATTAGATCTTTAAGTTTTATTCTGTAACGCAAATATCAGCTTCTTTTTCCAGTGCCTTAACTCGTACTAATTGTTCAGCCAGATCAGTCTTTATCTCATCTCGCATAGCCTGGAATTTTGTTTCGTTTCGCAAAGGCTCCAGAATCAAATCAAAATCCAGTTCATAACCCCATTGGTTTCGCCAACCTGCATCAATGGCTTCTCTCAAAGCAGTTAGTGCCTGTTGCTTATCTCCACGAAGCGTATGAATTAGCACATCAGCAATCACATTACCGGACCAACCCTGCCTGGGGACATTAGCAACATATTTTAGTGAGGCTTCCAGTAATTTATTTGCCTGTTCCTGTTTTCCCAATTGTTGGTATACAAAGGCGATGCCTATTGCGGCGAAATTATTACCAAGTGTTATTTCCGGTAGCTCATTGCCGAATAACGCGGGGTAGTATTCTTTGTATAGAGTAAGCGCTTCGTTAAAGTGACCCCGCTGCAACTTATGGTCACGAAGAATGGTGATTGATAATGAGAGAGGATTCAGTGTCGCATTATCTTTTAAACTGGAGCGAAAATGTTCCATTGCCTGTTCTGCATTGCCAGCATAAAAATGCACCAGCGCAATGACATAGTTTGTATAGAATTGTTCCGGGCCGGCCTTTATTCCGCGCCTTGCCCAGCAAAAAGCCTGAGATTGATCCCCTAGTTGTGAATACATATGTGCAAACCCGGGAATAATAATCAGGTTGCTTGGATCAAGTGTCCAGGCCTTGCGATACCCTTGAAGAGCCTTATCCAGTTTTCCAATACCCCAGTAATAATCCGCTCTCATCTGATAACCAGGCGAACGATCTGGTGCGATTTCAACTGCTCTGTCATAAAGCGGCAGCGCTTCCTCAGGGCGTCCCAGAGACAGAAAGATTTCCCCAACTGTTGTCTGTAATAATGGATCAAGGGGGTCGATTTCAGCTGCTTTTTGTATCTGCACCAGTGCTTCTTCGAGACGACCCAGACGATACAACAGCTTGCTATAAAGGTGTCGACTATTTGAATTATTGGGGTTGAGTTGTATAGATGTTTTGAATGCCTGCTCAGCTTCGGCGTAACGACCTCGTTCCGTTCTTGTCTCTCCCTCCAAGGCATGGGATTTGGCAAGTATGTCTTCCTGATTAGTTCTTGCTTCGGCATTTGCCGGTGCTACGACAGCGCATGTTTGTAATATTAGCCCGGCAATAAGGGCATAGGCAACGCTCTTCTTGAAGAGATTACGAACGCGCAGTTCCTGAATACTACTAGCCAAGACTGCTGATCCCATTTTTGTTATCGGAAGAAAAATAGCACAAATGCCTTGCCTATATAATTTTATGACCTCCGGTGGCTTCCATGGCAAGTTCTTTGGTTTTCTTTACCCGCTCAAGCATATTAGGTGCAATACGCTGCCAGATCTCATTCTCCAGATCTTTTACCAGTGCTTCGCAGATCCTGACAGTAATTTCATCGGCGCTTCCTTCACTGAGGTAATCGGTGTGAGCTTTTTCGAGAAACTCCTGAAAATGTCTTTCTGTTGCAAGCTCGCACAAGTTATCCAGTAATTTGCCTTCCGTTATTATTTTATTTGCGGCTGTATTGTCAGCACTCTTTTTGCTAAACATTTCAAGAACTCCATCAAAGAATATTTATCGGACAACTTTAAGCAGATTCTAGTCTATTAAGCTAATGATAGCTCAATTTGGGGTTTCCGGGCGCCTGCTAAAGGCATAATATTGGTTCATTACGCTGATCTCGCAATCCCGCCTGTATCTGGCTTACATAGGCCTATTGAAAATAATTATTAGAAATATATAAATGACTACCAAAAAATATAAATCATCTCGTCGAAAATTTATGCAGATAATGGCGAGTTTGCCACCTGCATTTGCATTAAGTGGGAAAAATTTGGCTGCTGATGAAACTGGGGTCAAAAATAGAAGTTGGAACGCCGGTAATATTAGTCATTTGATTCCAATTGCCAATCATGATCAGATTTTAATTAAAACATCATTTAGAATTCCTTTAAATGAGAATCCGGTTCTACAAATTGGCGATCGTTTAGTTAATGGAATTAGAAGTGACACCAGAGGACATTTTTGGGAGTTTTATGTTAATGGACTAAACGGAAATACAGAATACACATTACAGCTGTTATCAAATTCAAAAGTGGCACTTTCTGATCCATGGCCGCTTAAAACATTTCCAAAGCCGGATGAAAAAATCGAGAAGTGTCGAATCCTGGTATATACCTGTGCCGGTGGAAATGAAGATATTTTGTTAGAAGATGGAACCCGCTTTTTCCTGCCCATCGCCAGTCGCCAACGTTTGCTGGAGCGAGGGCTTGCTTTTCAGCCGGATCTCGTCATTGCCAACGGCGATCATATTTACTGGGATCAGATCACATTATTAAGCAAATCCGGACCGCTTGTTGAGGCATGGCACGATTTGTATAGAAAAATCGGGACGATGGACAGAAATATCCCGGTACTAGGGACGGACAACGAGAAGATCTTGAAACGAATCGTCGATCCTCAAATTGCACATTTATACGGGACACGTCTTCGCTCAACACCTACATACATGTTAACCGATGATCATGATTTGTTTGAAAACGATGAAGCAAGTGATGAATTTATCAGCCTTCCTCCCTCGCAACATAGTTTGGAAGCGGCAAGGGCTACACAACATCTTTACTATCCAGAGTTTCTACCAGATGCCACACGACCAGGTTCTCTTTCTGGATCGTCCGCATCAGATCGTATTTCTGGATTATCAGAGGTTTTTGGAACGATACGATATGGGAATTTACTGGAAGCCCTGCTTTATGATACCAAGCGTTATGTCAGTTTGAATGGAGCTAAGGCCGGCATGGTACCCGATGCTGTTGAAAAGTGGTTAATAAACCGTACAGTGAGTGAGGAAACATCTCAATTGATGCATGTCCCCTCTACACCTATTGGCTGGTCAGCAGGAAAGTGGGGGGAATGGTATCCGGACATATTACAAAAAGACCGAACCTTGGGAACAAACAAAGCTAAACCGTATTGGCCATCAGGATGGTGGCAACAGCATCAACGAATTCTCACAGCCTTATCTGCACAGAAAAAACGTTCGCCTCTTATCATTAATGGCGATTTGCACAATTTTGCTGCGGGTAAAATCATGAAGAGTGGTGATCTGGACTTACGGCATAATCCTGTTAATACGGTATGTGTGGGGCCATTAGGTTCTGCAGGTCCACTCTTCCCATCGACCTCTTTTCGCGCGACTGGAGCGCTGGTGCCTTCGGCACTTGAACTAGATGAGCATTTAAAACCGCTGGAGAAAAATGGGTTTACAATAATTGATGTCAGCCCTGATAAAATGAAATTTCAATTGTTTGCCTGGCGCCCGCCAGAAGAATTAGATCTAATTGATACAATGAAACCGATATCCACATTTGAAGTTTCCAGAAACTCATGAGTCTGGTGTAGTAATAATTGTGTTTACGATAGCACGGTATTGTTGCTCATCAGAACAACAATACCGGTGCCGTTTATTCATATTTTCTCAAAAAGTCGTGAGAGAAAACTCGACTGGTAAAGACTTCGATATCATTTCATGAACCGGTGAGTACAATGCCAGCTCAGTCAGTTCCTCCACGCTCGCCTCGCTCTTTACACGCATACTGACTTTAACCTTATTGAATCCTTTGCGTACATCACTATCCAGACCAAACAGACCACGAATATCCATATCACCTGTATACGATGATTCAACAGCCTCGATTTCAATTCCCCGTACTGCCGCATGATAAATAAGGGTTCCTGTTAAACAGGTGGCCAACGCGTGTAATATATACTCCATTGAATTTGGCGCGCTGTCCTGGCCAGCAACGATTACTGGTTCATCGGCATCTAGTACAAACTCCTGCTTACGTAATTTGTCTTCGCTATTACCAGCGAAAAAGTCCTTAATCCGGCTGCGACTCAGACTGCCATCGATCCACTTGTTAGTCGCCCGCCACTGAATTTTTGCGTAGCTGGCGTCAGCTTCAATTTCAGAGATCACATTCATAATTTTATCCACATCGACGCCATTCATTATTTCATTTTTTTGTTCTATTGCATTATCACTGGTCATTCAAATTCTCCTGTAAGTTAATGTTGATGACGAGTTGTCATCGCAAGACAGGATGCTAGAACGTTTGAGGTATTGATCGATACTGTAGAAAGTATAGTATTCAGCTACATATTCTGTAGTTAAAAAAATAGGATGGAGGCTGTGCAATGGCGGGATATGGGCAATTTTGTCCAGTGGCGAAGGCAACCGAACTTATCGGTGAGAAATGGACGCTGTTGGTTTTGCGAGAGCTATTGCTCGGCACAACACGATTCAATGATTTCCAGCGGGCGCTTTCGCGCATGTCACCGACACTACTGGCGAAACGACTTCGGCATTTGGAAGCGAGTGGAATAATCATTCGCAAAAAACTTTCCGGTAAAAAGGGTTATGAGTATCGGCTGACAGCGGCCGGCAAACAGCTTGAGCCCTTGATTGAAGCACTCGCAATCTGGGGGATGCGTTGGGCGCGTAGTCAACTGATGGATGATGAACTTGATGTGGAATTCCTGATGCGTGAAATACAGCGAAGACTACAGACACAATATCTACCCGATGGCGAGACAGTTATTTGCCTGATATTTGATGATCTCAAAAAGAATAAGCACTGGTGGCTCCTCATTGAAGACGATGTCGTTGATCTTTGCACAGACGATCCGGGTAAGGACGCAGACCTGTTTATTAATGCTGATGTACGCACCCTTGTCGAAATATGGGAAGGTGATCTCGATATACGCAAGGCATTAGATAATGAATTGATCAAGGTAAATGGTTTACGTCATCTTATTCGCACAATGCCGGACTGGTTCGGCGTTTGTATTTACAAGGAGATTAAGCGAGGTGATCCTGCGCTTATGCGAAAAGCTATTAAATAAAAAACCGCATCTAATAAAAAACAGTAGAATTTGGAGTAATCACAAGTTATGAATAAAAATAATAATCAAACATTCGAACATCGTCGTTCATTACTTAAGTTTCTGGCTTCGTCGCCATTACTTGGTTCAACATTGTTGCAATATGCGTCAGCGGCAGATAATCCGGCACTGCTGAAAAGTGATTTCGAGAAAATCATCAAGAGCCCGGAAGAAGCCCTTAACCTGTTCGATTTTCATCGTGTCGCAAGTCAAACAATTCCGACTTCTCATTATGGTTACCTGACGACGGGCGTTGACGATGACCGGACAAAAAATATTAATCACGAGTCTTATAGTCATTACTATCTACGTCCACGACGACTGGTCGACGTCAGGAAAATAGATATGAGTATCGAATTGTTTGGAGAGCGTTATGCTTCGCCAATATTTCTTTCCCCGGTCGCATCTCAAAAGGCGTTTCATGCGGAAGCCGAGTTAGCGGTCGCAGCGGCAGCCCGAACTTTGGATTTTGCCATGTTATTGTCTACGATAACTTCTACCCCGCTTGAGAAAGTAAACGAGAAACTAGGCAGACCGGTAATTTATCAGCTATACCCATCAAATAAATGGGATATAACCAAAAAAATCTTGCGACGGGTTGAGGCAGCCGGTACTAAGGTGCTTGTATTAACTGTAGATGTACCCGTCTCAAACAGGGAAACGTTTGCAAGATTAAAGAGACAGGACAAACGCGATTGTACATCTTGTCACCAGGGGATTGATGAAGATCTAAAACGTAAACCCATGTTTGCTGGAACCGGTATGAATGGACTAGCTGATATTGGTTTTATGTTTATGGACTGGGATTTCGTTAAACGTCTAAGAGACGAAACGAATATGAAACTGGTAATTAAAGGCATAGTTACTTCGGAGGATGCCCAGCTTTGCCTGCAACATGGCATAGATGGAATTGTTGTTTCCAATCACGGCGGACGCGCAGAAGAAAGCGGGCACGCTACTA